>JANLWJ010000313.1:0-2162 GCA_031364455.1 Actinomycetes bacterium
GCGTCTCTGCAAGAGATGAAGAGGCCCGGCGTTCTGGCACGTAACGACAGCAAAGGTTGTGGAGGGGTCATGCGGGTAGCGCCGGTCGGCATGTTCTTGGCGCGCGGGGGGGGTAATGCCAACGACGAAATGACAAAAGAAGCATTCGACATCGCTTGCTCGCTCGCCGCGATCACGCACGGCCATCCTACCGGGCAGCTTGCGGCAGGTGTACTGGCCGCCATTGTGGCGTTGGTCCTGAACGGCATTCCGCTTACGGAGGCGATTGAGAAGGCGAAGGCGCAATTGTGCTTGCGCCCAGGCCATCTGGAAACTTTGCTCGCCATTGAGCGCGTCCAACTTCTTGCCGAATGCGAGCCTAACCAACCCGATGCGATGCCGAAGCTGGGAGAAGGATGGGTAGCCGAGGAAGCGCTGGCAATCAGCCTGTATTGCGCTTTAGGCGCTGAGGATTTTGAAGCGGGTGTTGTGCTCGCTGTTAACCATAACGGAGATAGCGATTCCACGGGTGCGATCACGGGCCATCTGCTGGGTGTGAAGTTTGGCGTGGAAGCCATTCCGCCGCGTTGGCTCGGTTCACTCGAACTGCGTGATGTGATTATGGCAATGGCTGATGACTTGGCGACATTCCCGGAATGGGACGTCGGTGAGCACGAAACCTCAGCCGAGTGCGCCTTCTACCGGAAGCGTTACCCTGGAGGTTGATGCGCTGTTGGCGGTAATTACGCGATTACCTCAGCTAAATAACGCTTGGTGAGTTTTTAGATTATTTCCCCAACGGGCGATGTGACTGAACCGCCGCGGTGCGTATCTCATCATCGGCAGTAGTCGCCATTCGATCCGACCGGTACTGTACGGTTTTTCATCAAGGAGTACTTATGCGCGTTCCGCAGTCCGTTGACGCCCTCGAAAACCTCGGCCGCGTGAGGTTGTCGCGCTCGTTCTTCATGCGCGACTTCCTGTACAGCGAGATCAGTAACATCTACGGCGTACCCAACATACCGGAGAACCCTGACCTCGCTATCGAGAACGGCAAGCGCTTGTGCGAGGAACTACTCGAACCACTCCAAGCCACGTTTGGACGTATCGCCGTTCGATCTGCGTACCGTTCACCAAAGGTCAATGCTCTCGGGAACGAGAAGGGCCACAACTGCGGTTCGAATCAAAGCAACTTCGCAGGGCACATCTGGGACCACCTTGACGGAGAAGGGTCCCGTGGCGCGATGGCCTGTGTCGTGGTGACGTGGTTCACGGACAAGTACGAATCGGGTGCCGACTGGAGAGCGCTCGCATACTGGATTCACAACCACCTGCCGTATAGCGAGCTTCAGTTTTTCCCTAAACTCTGCGCGTTCAATATTGGCTGGCATGAGAAGCCCCAACGCTCGATCTTCAGCTATATTGCGCCGAAGGGTCTGCTCTTGCGAGGTGAGCCGCCGAAGCCAGAGTTCGCCTCGTACTACGAGGGTTTTCCTGCCATTCGCCGGGTTAACGGGTAACACCTCCACCGGCAAAGCGATGGCTGTTGCTCATGTCGAATGTTGATCGGTCAGAACCGGGTCGGACTTCTGCAACGATTGATCAACTTACGTAAGGCCACAGAACAAGGTCGGTATGAGAATAGCTTCTTCAACTGCTCAAGCCGAACGCGTACCCATGATAAATTGTCACGTTGGAAGGAGGCAATCATGAGCGTTTCTATCAAAACCTTGGGAATAGATCGACTCAACGTCGATGAACGGCTTGCACTCGTCGAGGAGGTTTGGGCAACCATCTGCGCCGACGCCAAGGCCTTCCCTCTTACTGACGAACAACGTGCCGAGCTGGACCGTCGTGTGGCTGATGACGATTCCTTTCCGGAAGACGTGGTCCCCTGGGATGAGGGAGTCAAGGTAACGCTTGCTCTGAGCAAGCGTAGGGTCGAGTTCTTCAAGGCCCAGGCACAGAAGCACAACACCCAGTATCAACGAATGCGAGCGCCTGCTCTCTACTCTACCCGGCCACTTTGACCCCGGCCATTTGCTTGCGCACTGCCTGCACGTCGGATCGAACGGCATGGGGGGCCATTTTGCCGTAACGGGCATTGCGGATCGAGTGGCCGGAGGAGCAAAATGCCCCAGGGCGCAAAACCTGCAAGCGCTGAATCGGCGCGCAGCCGCCGC
>JANLWJ010000340.1:0-4167 GCA_031364455.1 Actinomycetes bacterium
GTCCAGCCACCTGACACCTTCTCGATGAGATCGTCTGAACCGACCTCATCGGCGCCGGCGGCACGCGCTTGCTCGGCCTTCTCGCCGGCGGCAAAGACGATGACGCGGGCAGTCTTACCGGTTCCGTGGGGAAGGTTGACGGTTCCCCGGATCATCTGGTCGGCCTTGCGGGGGTCGACGCCCAGCCGCATGGCCACCTCGACGGTGGCTGGGTTCTTCATTGGCGAGGTGTCCCTCGCCAGCCGCACCGCGTCCCGAGGTGCGTACAGCTTGTCCGCATCGATCTTGGCCGCGGCTGCCTCGTAACCCTTGCTGCGCTTCATGAATCTGACTCCATTCTGAGCCGCTCGTGATGAGTGGCGCTGTCAGGTGTGGTGTGTGGGCCGGAGCGGCCCTCCCACAGTTCTGTTGGGGGTCGTGCGTCGTGCAGATTACTCGGTAACGGTGACGCCCATCGACCGAGCGGTCCCGGCGATGATCTTCTCGGCGGCATCGAGGTCGTTGGCGTTGAGGTCGGACATCTTCTGCTCAGCGATCGAGCGGACCTGCTCACGGGTGAGCGACCCGACCTTGTCCTTGTGCGGGACGCCGGATCCCTTGTCAAGACCAGCGGCTTTGAGGATGAGCTTGGCGGCCGGTGGAGTCTTGGTGATGAAGGTGAACGAGCGGTCTTCGTAGACCGTGATCTCCACCGGAATCACATTGCCTCGCTGCGACTCGGTCGCCGCGTTGTAGGCCTTACAGAACTCCATGATGTTGACACCGTGCTGGCCAAGGGCGGGACCCACCGGCGGCGCGGGGTTGGCCTGACCAGCCTCGATCTGAAGCTTGATGAGGCCGGAGACCTTCTTCTTCGGGGGCATTGCGTGGGTCCTTCTGTTCGGTAACTGCGGGCAGTCTGGGCGGGGTTAGAGCTTCTCAACCTGGTCGAACGAGAGCTCGACGGGCGTCTCACGTCCGAAGATCGACACGAGCACCTTCAACTTCTGGGCGTCCGGGTTGATCTCGTTGATCGTTGCGGGGAGGGTGGCAAAGGCACCGTCGATGACCGTTACGGACTCGCCGACCTCGAAGTCGACGAGTGTCGCCTCGATCTTGGTGGCTCCACCGCCAGCCGAGGCCTTGCCTGGCGCAGCCTCAGGCTCGACGTAGAGGATCGAGATGACCTCTTCTCCGGTCAGCGGCGTCGGCTGGTGTGCGTGGCCGACGAAGCCGGTGACACCGGGCGTATGCCGGACCGTTGACCATGACTCGTCGGTGAGGTCCATCCGGACGAGGACGTAACCGGGGAACTTGTTGCGCTTGACCTGCTTGCGCTGCCCCTGCTTGATCTCGATGACCTCTTCCTGCGGCACCTGGACGTCGTGGATGAACTCCTCCATCGACAGCGAGTTACGGCGGTTCTCGAGGTTGTGCTTCACCCGGTTCTCGTAACCGGCGTAGGAGTGGACCACGTACCAGTCGCCGGGAAGGCTGTTGAGGTGGTCGCGGAAGTCCTCACGTGGATCGACCTCTGGCTCGGCGTCCATACCTTCGGCCTGAGCGTCGGCGTCGGCGTCGGCGTCGGCGCTCTCATCTGGCGCAGCCACGTCGTCGGGAGACGCACCTTCTGGCGTCACGTCGACGGCAGCATCGTCGGTCACGTCGACGGCAGCGCCGGTTTCAAGCTCGGACACGGTAGGAAACTCCTGACGATCAGTTCTTCGGTCAGCCGAAAACGGCTCTGACAACCTTGGAAACGCCGATGTCGAACACCAGGACGATCGCGGCAAACGAGGCGACGAACACCACGACGACAATCGTGTAGGTGATCAGCTCGTTGCGCGTCGGCCAGACGACCTTGCGCATCTCCGCGACAACCTGGCGGTAGAAGAGCAAGATCCTGGCGATCCGGCCCTTCTTCTGGGCCGGCTGGCCGTGCTCGGGCGTTGCGGTCGAACCGCGCGACTCCGCCACCAGCCTCACCTGACCTCGTTCACGCCCGCCAAGACGGACTTGCGTCGACCTGACGACGGTTGTCGCCACGTGCAGGGCAGGAGGGACTCGAACCCCCAACCACCGGTTTTGGAGACCGGGACTCTGCCAATTGAGCTACTGCCCTCCAGGTGGCGCAGGCGTCCGGGCGGGTCATCCCTGGGCGCTGCGAGGGTCCTCACAGGAGTCCGGGCATGACAAGACCATGGCAAAAGCCACCGGCGGTGAGTGTACGGGGTCGAGGCGGGCGCCGTCGAACCGCGGGTGCGGCCGCACCCGCGGCAGGTGAAGGGACAGGTAAAGGATGCGTGGAACACCCTGTCTGGGTCGAGCCTGCCGGTGGGACAATAGCTTCATGACTGCGCCCTCCTCGCCTCCGTCGGCTTCCTCCACTGCACCCGCCCAGCGACTCTCCGCCCGGGTGGCCAACATCGAAGAGTCGGCCACCCTTGCTGTCGATTCCAAGGCCAAGGCACTCAAGGCAGCTGGGCGTCCAGTCATCGGCTTCGGTGCCGGAGAACCGGACTTTCCTACTCCTGACTACATCGTCGAAGCCGCGGCGGCCGCTGCACACGACCCTCGTTGGCACCGGTATACCCCTGCCGCGGGCCTTCCGGGCTTGCGTGAGGCCATCGCCGTCAAGACGCTGCGCGACTCGGGCCTCGAGGTCGAACCCTCCCAGGTGCTCGTGACCAACGGCGGCAAGCACGCCATCTTCAGTGCGATCGCATCACTGATCGACCCGGGCGACGAGATCATCATTCAGGCGCCCTACTGGGTGACCTACCCAGAAGCGGTCTCCATCTTCGGCGGGGTGCCCGTTCCGGTCGTCACCGACGAGAGCAGCGGCTACCGGGCCACGGTCGAACAACTTGAGGCGGCTCGTACCCCACACACCAAGATGCTGATCTTCAGTTCGCCGTCGAACCCGACGGGCGCGGTCTACTCCGCCGAGCAGGTCGCCGCCATCGGGCGCTGGGCCGTCGAGCACGGTATCTGGGTCTTGACCGACGAGATCTACGAGCACCTCGTATACGGCGACGTCACCTTCTCGTCAATGCCGAGCCTCGTTCCCGAGATCGCCGACCGTTGCCTGATCGTCAACGGTGTGGCCAAGACCTTCGCCATGACCGGATGGCGCGTCGGTTGGGTCATCGGCCCCAAGGACATCATCAAGGGTGCCACCAACCTGCAGTCCCACTCCACGGGCAACGTCAGCAACATCGCGCAGGTTGCGGCACTCGCCGCCGTCTCTGGACCGCTGGACGCCGTTGCCGAGATGCGCGTGGCGTTCGACCGGCGTCGGAAGATCATCGTCTCGATGCTCAACGACATCCCTGGCGTCACTTGCCCCGAGCCCGATGGTGCCTTCTATGCGTACCCGTCGGTGAAGGGCGTTCTCGGCAAGAGCATCAACGGCACGCTCATCGACTCTTCGCTCGCGCTGGCCGACGTCGCCCTCGACGTTGCCGAGGTCGCGGTCGTTCCCGGTGAGGCATTTGGGACGCCTGGCTACCTGCGGCTGTCGTACGCACTCGGCGACGACGACATCGTCGAAGGTGTCACCCGCTTCGGCAAGCTCATCGCCGACGCCCAGTAGGTCTCAAGCGTGTTTCGAGGCGTTCGGTGTCGTTCAGAGGCGTCCGGACGCCACCAATCGACACACCTTGCACGACGACTGATCGTGGAGGTCCGGGCGCTTCGCCCTGAGGCAGTCGTGCAGCCGCGTGACCACGCGGCCCGGGCGAGCCTTGAGCGCAAGTCCGACGAAGCGGATAACCGTCTTCCCGTCGTCGATGACCAGGTCGTTCTGGCGATCTAGGTCGTCCCACCAGGTCGAGACCTCCATATGCTGGGCGCCATCCACCTCGGCCACCACGTCGTAGTCGTCAAACTCGGCGTCAGTGAATCGCGTGCGCCCCGTTGAGTCCGTCCGCCGTACCTGACGAGTCGGTGCCGGGAGGTCGTACCTTTGGCATAGTCGAAGGAAGTCAACTTCATAGGCGCTGAGGGAGCCACCATCTGTGGCCGCAACGACGTCGAGGAGCAGAGACCTCTTCGGCTGCTTGGTGAGCCTGGTCAGGACCGCCCGAAGATCGTCCGGTCGCACCAGCCCTTGCTGGACTGACGCGGCAACAATTGCGGTTGCGCCTCTCTCGCTTGCGGCCCAAGAGGCGGCGTCCACGATTGACC
>JANLWJ010000347.1:0-3731 GCA_031364455.1 Actinomycetes bacterium
GTTTGCGAGTGACCGCTCGGCTTCGACGAACTGGGCATCGTGCAGGAGCACATCAGCGCCTCGCACGAGTAACTCCAAGCCGTCGGTGATCTCGCCCCGTGCGACATGATCGGGGAGGTAGGCGACGTCGGTGGTGCCGTCACTCACTCGGTAGCCGTAGGCGCGGCCACCCTTGTGTCTGACTTCAGCCGCGGTCACCGTGAACGACTCGATCTGGTACGTGCCAGGCTCAAGCGCGGCGAACTTCCATGATCCGCGAAGGCCGGCAGGAGTGATGGGAAACGCCGGTGGTGCCATGGACTGCCGGAGGAGGTGCTCACCGCTCAGTCCATCCTGCGCGGGAACACACATCCTGACGTCGGAGTCGTCACGGTCGCCAGCCCGAAAGAACGGCAGCCCCTGCATGTGGTCCCAGTGCAGGTGGCTCAGCAGGATGGTGCCGTCGAACGGGTGGCCGTCCATCAGGGCGGTGAAGTTCTGCAGCCCGGTCCCGGCATCAAGGGCTATCGTCGGGCGGGCGTCGCCGGATGCAGTCACGGCGATGCACGAGGTGTTACCCCCGTAGCGGATGAAGTCCTGACCGGACACCGGTGTCGAGCCTCGGGTTCCGAGTAGGTTCAGGCGCACGTCGAGCAGCGTAGGGCAACGGGCGGCTGCATCAACGACCGGCGTCGAACTATATGATCCTGTTGATGAATCCGGTGCGGCCGGTGCCCCCGCCGATGAGGATTGCGTTCCCATCGAAGGCCACGGCTCCGGAGAACTCAGGCCGGGCCTCGGGCAAGAGATCGATCTGGCCCTGCACGATGGAGTTGCCCGATTGGCTGATGGTGGCGACCAGCGTCTGGTCAAAGTGAGCCGACGTCCCTGCCAGGGCGACCTTGCCGTTGACCACGTGTGCACTCCCTACGTAGCACTTGCAGGTGAGTCCAACGACGCCTTCGACTCCATACTCGGGGTCTGGCGTTCCATCGGCCAGGATTCTCGCCACCCCGAACGACCCGGTGCCGGTGAGGGCCGCCGTGATGACGTTGTCGGAGTCAACGCCGATCTCGATCGGATACGAGAAGTCGACGGCGAACGAGCGGATGCTGAACCGGGCAACCCCATCGTCGGAGAAACTCTGGTCAAAGCCCCCTTCCTTGGTGAGCCGGATCAGGTGTGCCTTGGCCCGCTTGTAGCAAGCCTCGTCGGAGTTCGGACAGTTCGCATCGTCGGATGCGATCACTATCCGATCGCGCGCGACGACGGCGATGTCGTCCACCCAGTCGACGTCGTACAGATCCAGGCGGCGGATCCCATCCGAGGAGAAGCTGGTGTCGAGTGCGCCACTTGGCAACATTCGGTAGATGCGCGCGTTCGCACCGTCGTTGCTGTCAGCCATCGCACCGACGACGACTCGACCCTGTCCGTCGATGACTACTCCAGTGTCGCCAAAGTAGAAGGACTGTTTGGGGCTTGGCACGGCGACCGTCCGGATACCGTCGGCGGAGAACGACGTGTCCAGCACCCCGGCTTCGGTCCACTTAAGGACCCTCAACTCTTCTCGCGATTGGCAGGATGCGATCGACGAACCGTCGGCGAGAACATCGAAGTCGAACCCTGACGTGTCGCAGGCCATGTTGACACTGGCTACGCCGTAACTGCCGAAGCTGTTGTCGTAGGTGCCGTCGGCCAACGTTCGGATCACCAAGAGAGAGCGCTCTTGGCTGTCCCAGCTGACGCCTGCCGCGTATACCCGACCGTTCACGACCCCAACATCGAGCACCGCATCCGATTCCAGCACGCGCAGAGTGCCATCGTCGGAGAAACTCAGATCGAGGTCCCATGACTCGGCCGATGCTGTGGCGGCAGTGAGGGTCAGAAGGCTGGTGAGCGTGGCAACGGCGAATAGACGCGCACTTCGCACGACGGGCTCCTCGCAGCGTAGTAAGACCTGGCCGGAGCCTAATGATCATCGCCGAATCCGGATAGACCTCGATCCGGAGTCGGACGATCACACCCGGTAGTGGCCCGGTGAGCTGTGCCGCTGGCCCGGCGCGATGACGTCCCCGATGTGGTGACGGATTTGACTGCCTCTGTACTGGCGTCTTCCGGAGCGGCACAGGCGCAGACGCCGAGATGTTTCGAGTTAATCGGGCAACCCCAAGCAGCATGCTCTGTACCCTCGGCGTAATTCGAACACGCGACACACGGTTTAGAAACTCGTGGATGCGCTAGCGAGGGAACGCGTAGACTCCTTCGCGCGCCTCGGGTGCGCTTCCAGGCAACCGGCGACGGGAGGATTCCGTGCGAACGCTTGCCTGGCAAGAGGTCGAGGACATCCTCATCGGAGCGACGATTCTTGGCTGCGGTGGCGGTGGTGGGCTCGCCTACGGCGTGGACCTGATGCGGCCCATCTACGACAGCGGGCGCGCCGTCATGCTCGCGGCCGCCGAGGAGGTAGATGACGAGGCGATGGTCGCCTGTCCGTACGCGGTAGGTGCCATGACGGCTTCCGCGATAGACCCCTTCGCTGGTCGGCAGCCGGCGGCTGAACATCCGAGCGTTCTTTCGGTTCGCGCGCTCGGCGATCATTTAGGCCAAAGGTTCGCGGCGCTCATCTGCGGCGAGCTCGGAGGCAGCAGTGTCGCCGACGCCTTCTACCCCGCGGCGGTGCTGGGCGTTCCGATCATCGACGCCGACCCGGTGGGGAGGGCGGTGCCTGAGGTCCAGCATTCGATGCTTGCGATCCATGGGGTTCCCATCGCTCCGTTCTCCGTCGTGAACGAGATCGGCGATACGGCAATCTTCACAGATGTTGCCGACGATGAACGGGCCGAGGCACTCATCCGAGCGATTGCAGTTGCGAGCCGCAACGCGGCGTGGGTGGCTGATCACGGCCTTCCTTGGAGCGACCTGCGAGACGCTGTTGTTCACGGCACGATCGGCCTCGCGGAGCAGGTGGGAATAGCCCAACGCGGGGCGACCGAAGCAGGTTGGGGTGTCGCCGATGCGGTTGCTGCGGCTGCGGACGGCGTGGTCGTGTTCGGGGGCACCGTCACGTCGTCTGACTGGAAGGACGTCGAGGGATTCACGATCGGCGAGACCACCATCGAAGGTGACGCGGGGTGGGCGTCATCGCTGTATCGCGTGTGGTTCAAGAATGAGAATCTCATCTCCTGGCGCGATGACACCGTCGACGTTACGTGCCCCGATCTGATCTGCATCCTTGACGACTCCGGGATGCCGCTGACCAACCCGGAGGTCGAAGTGGGGTCGAACGTCTCGGTGGTCGCGATCCCATGCGCGCCCGGGTGGCGCACCGCTCAAGGGATCGCCTGCATGGGGCCAGGGCATTTCGGGTTTGATGAGGAATTCGTTCCCGTTGAAACTCGGTACCCGCGGTAGGTAACCGGGCCCACCGGTCAGCCGCACCCGCGTAATCACATGGTGCCCTCGGCGTGATTCGAACACGCGACACACGGTTTAGGAAACCGATGCTCTATCCCCTGAGCTACGAGGGCGGGACGTGCGGGATTCCTTGTGGGAAACCTGCTGGACCCTGCCGCGATCCGGTCGGATCGGGGCGATGCAAGTCTAGGGGCCTCAACTTTGGCGTCGGGTCGCCCCCAGTGGGCGTCCGGCAGCGACTTCAGGGCGTTGAGCACGCTGGTAGTCGCGTTGGAGCCAGGAGAGGTGACTGGGTGAAGCGGGGTATCAGGCAGCGACTTGGGGTGGCGACTGTTGTC
>JANLWJ010000348.1:0-3622 GCA_031364455.1 Actinomycetes bacterium
CGGCGAGATCGACATCCTCGGCATCCGGCCATGCCTCGCGCAGGTCAGCCAGGTCGCCGACCGCCAGGACATCCGCTCCACGCACCGCGACGGCCTCCACCCACGGCTGTGCGCGAACGCCGGTGAAGACCGCACCGTTGCCAAAGATCTTCGTCTGCTCCGCCATGGCTACCATCATGGCGACTCGGCCGAGGGGGACGTGTGGGAACGAAGCAACGGGCACGGCTGGCCATCTGCGCTTTGCCGTGCTTCTGGCTGGTTGTCGTCGCTGGCGCCAATCTCATCGGAACATCACCCTGGGCCTTCGCTCTCTTGGTTGTCGGCTTCGCGCTGTTCGCCGTGATGGCCGGGGCACTGTTCGGTCTCCCCTCCGAGAAGCCGCCGGGGTTCGACTACCTCGCGTCGCCACGAGGGTGGCGGGCACTGGCCGACGTCGCGGGCTGGCCGGGCGCGGTGGTCGTGACCGCGCTGGGGCTCTGCCTCCTGGGATCGCTTGCTGGGATGGCCGTCGGGTTCGTTCGTTTCCTATCCGCTTAGCCACCCAGGTCACCGGGCGCCCGTCGACTTCGCCCGCCTACGCCGCCACTTACGCTGTCCATCGTGATCACCACCCTTCGGCGCTGGCTCGCGCCGGCCCGAACGGTGCCGGTCACCCGTTGGCGAGCCGGCTCCAGGTGGAAGACATCCCCGTCGACGTTGGTGATCTTGGTCATTGGTCTATGGCTCTTCGGCACCGGCGAGGCGCTGCTCGTCGACTCCCAGCTCGGGGTCAGCCCCTGGACGGTCCTCGCGGAGGGTGTCTACGAGCAGACCGGGATAGGCATTGGCTGGGCCACCTTCTTGATCAGCCTGGTCGTGCTGCTGCTCTGGATCCCCCTTCGAGAGCGCCCCGGCCTCGGCACCATCAGCAACGCCGTCATCATCGCTCTGGCCCTAGGCGTCACTGCGCCGCTGCTTCCCCAGCCAGATGCCGTGGGGTGGCAGGTGGCCGAAGTGCTCGGCGGGATCGCCCTGATCGGGCTCGGCAGCGGCCTCTATCTCACCTGCGGGCTCGGCCCCGGCCCCAGGGACGGCTGGATGACCGGAGTCCACCAGCGCACCGGCGTCCCCATCGCTGCAGTCCGGGCACTGATCGAGATCAGCGTCCTCGCGGCCGGCTGGGCATTGGGCGGCACCGTCGGCATCGGCACTGTCGCGTTCGCCCTGCTGATCGGCCCATCGGTCGGCTACGGGCTTCGACTCGTTGACCGGGTAGGCGGAACCGGAGCGACGCTCACCAGTCATGACGCACCGGCAACGGACGCCTGACTTCTATGCCCGCGGCCTCCGCATTCGCTATCGGCGTCGACCTGGCCTGGGGGCAACGAGGACGCACCGGGCTGGCCGCGCTCTCCACTGAAGGCGACCTCGTCGCCATGGACACGGTCCGCACCGACGACGAGATCGCACTCTGGCTCGACGCCAACGCGCCCGGCCCGTGCATCGTCGCCTTCGACGCTCCGCTGATTGTGCGCAACGCCACCGGAATGCGCGACTGCGAGCGTCTGGTGGGTCAACGGTTCGGCGGACGCAACGCGTCCTGCTACCCGAGCAATCTGGCCAACCGCAGCTTCGCCGACGGTGGCCGGGCCTGGAGGCTCGCCGGGCAGCATGGCCTCGACACGCGTTTGGAAAGTCCCGGCACGCGCCGCGCGATCGAGGTCTACCCGCATGCCGCACTGGTTTCGCTGTTCGACCTGTCGACGGTGCTCCGTTACAAGCGCGGACGTGGACGGACCGCCGCGAATCGGCGCAGCGAACTGCTCCGCCTAGTTGGCCTCATCGAGACGCTTGGCACAGCAGACCCGCCGTTGCACATCGAAGCCGGCGCAGCATGGGCGTCTACCCGTGCGTCCGTCGAGGAAGCGACCCGCCCCATGCACCTCAACGCGGTGGAGGACGCCATTGACGCCGTCGTCTGCGCCTACGTCGCCCTACTTGCGCTTCGAGCACCTGCCCGCATCGAGGTCTTCGGAACCGAGGCCGACGGCGCCATCGTGGTGCCGCGGCCAGCGCTCACCTAGCGGGACGCGTTGACCCCAGCACGCAGCGCAGCGAACAACGCAGCAGCGGCAGGTGGCGCGTCCTCTGCGAACGAGACGAAACGGATCGACCGACGAAGCTGCACACCGGCCAGTGGTCGCACGACGACACCTTCGCGCTCGACCAACGCCATTTGCGGAACCAAGGCAACACCGACGCCCGCCGCGACGAAGCCAAACATGACGTCGTAGTCCTCGGTGCGTAGCACCGGCCGTGGAGTGAATCCTTCGGCCGCACATGCAGCGCGCAAGGCAGCGTCCCCTGGCTCGTCGGCGTCGCGCGACATCATCCAACCGTCGTCGGCCAGGTCGGCGATCGCGACCGCCTTGCGCCGTGCCAGCGGGTGCGAGGCCGGCAGGACCACCCGGAAAGGGTCATCGAAAAGCGCGACCGTCTTCAGCTCGTCGAGCAGATGCACCGGAGCCTCCGGGTCGTCATAGATCAGCGCACAGTGCAGCTCGCGGGCCAGCAGGCGTTCGATCAGCTCAGGTGGCTCGGCCTCGTGCAGCTCAACACGCACACCCGTGCGGACCTCGAGCGCAGCCACTGCCCGCGGCAGAACGTGGGCGCCTGCCGTCGGAAAGGTGCCGATCCGCAGCGTCGCCACCCCATGCCGCGCCAGCGCCTTTACCTCCGCCTCGGCTGACCCCAGGCGGTCGAGCACGGCTTCTGCGTGGCCGAGGAAGAGCTGGCCCAGATCGGTCAGGGTGGCGCCACGCGTGGTCCGGCTGACGAGGTCGACCCCGAGGTGCGACTCCAAGGCAGCCAGGTGGTGGGCCACCGTCGGCTGGCTGTAGTGCAGCGACCGAGCGGCGCCGGCCAGCGACCCAGCGCGGGCAATCGCCTGGAGCACGGTGAGCTGTCGAAGTTCGAGCACACCACTAGCCTACATAGTGAGTATGGAGCAGCACCAGAGAGTTGCCATCTACTCTTTCACGCTCGGTTCGTCGATCCTAGGGTGGTGACCCCACATGACGCCCTCGCCGCCCACCTGCCCGGTCTCGACCAGACCTGCACTCCCTACGCCGATGCACTGACGCGGTATGCCGACTCCGACATGATGCGCCTCGGAGTCCCTGGCCACCAGGCGTCCACCCACGCCCAGCCGGGCCTGGTCGACCTCTTTGGCCAGCGCGTCCTCGAGCTCGACATCCCCCCGCTCACCCAGGGCATCGACTTCGGCGACGCCCCGACCCCGCTGGGGCAGGCCGCGTACCTCGCCGCCCAGGCGTGGGGCGGCAAGCGCACCTGGTTCCTCACCAACGGCGCCAGCAAGGGCAACCTGGTTGCCTGCTTGGCACTCCGC
Source organism: Actinomycetes bacterium (assembly GCA_031364455.1). GTDB lineage: Bacteria > Actinomycetota > Actinomycetes > JAHEKZ01 > JAHEKZ01 > JAHEKZ01. The sequence goes on from JANLWJ010000348.1 coordinate 3,389, forward strand.
GGGCTCGGCACGCAGGTCGTCCTGCAGCGCTCGGTGCACTCGTCGGTTATCGACGGCCTCGCACTTGCGGGAATGGACGCCGCATTCGTCTACCCGAGTGTCGACGCCGAGCTCGGGATCGCCCACGGCATCACGCCGTCCTCGCTCGACGAGACGCTGACGGCCAACCCCGACGCTGTGGCCGCTTACGTCGTCACCCCGTCGTACTTCGGGGCCGTCGCCGACGTCGCCGCG
>JANLWJ010000365.1:0-1871 GCA_031364455.1 Actinomycetes bacterium
TCCGCAACAACACAGGGACTCCTCGTCGGGTCATGGACAGCGAGCCCCTACTCTCCCACTCATGGCCGAGGAGCAGACACCCGATATCGACGAACGCACCGATCCGCGTCCTGCGCACGGCGGGCCGCTGGTTCTAGAGGCCTTCGCGCCGCCACCTCCCCCACGCACCAAGAGCTTCTGGCTCGAGCCACTCGGGCCGCAGCACAACGACGCCGACTACGCGGCGTGGAGCTCATCGATCGACCACATCTGCGCGACGCCTGGCTACCCGGACGGTTCGTGGCCCCACGAGATGACGAGCGAGGAGAATCTCGCCGACCTGCGCATGCACGCCGACCACTTCGCGCGCCGCCTCGGATTCACCTACACCGTCCGCAGCCAGTCAGACGACGACGTCATCGGCTGCGTGTACATCTACCCCAGCAGTAGCCCGGAGTTGGACGCCGAGGTGCAGTCGTGGGTGAGGGTCTCTCACGCCGAACTCGACCCCGTGCTGTGGGCGACGGTCAGCGACTGGGTGGCCACGTCGTGGCCATTTCGAGAAGGTCGCGTCAACTACGCCGCACGCGGCTAGAAGACGGCTAGAACAGCACGGTCGCAAAGGTGCTGTGCCGACCGAATCCCACTCGCTCGTACGCACGTCGTGCCGGCTCGTTGTATCCGTTGACGTAGAGGCTGACGGTTGGAGCGAACCGTTTGCGCGCATACCGAACAACGGTTGCCATCCCCGGAGCCGCCAAGCCTTGGCCGCGCAGCTCTGGACGCACCCAGACACCCTGAACCTGACACGCTTGCGACGAGACGGAGCCGATCTCAGCCTTGAACAGCACTCGACCGTCTTCGATCCGGGCCAGTGCACGACCGGCCAGCACGAGCTCACGGACCCTGGCTCGGTAGAGGGAGCCGTCTCCGGACGCAATGGGTGAGACGCCCACTTCCTCGGTGAACATGTCGATGCACGCTGGCAGCAAGATATCCAACTCGTCCTCCCGAACAGGCCGCACCTCACTGTCGCCGTCGCAGGTCGGGTCTACCGACATCACCATCACCGGCTGGTCGTCGCGCACCTCACGAGCCGGACCCCACGAGTCCTCTAGTGCCGACCACAACCACAGCACCTGCTCACGCGGACCGACGATCGACGAGCAACGTCGGCCGCGCCGCCTCGCCCGCTCTGCGAACGCAGCCAGGGCTACTGGGTCGGCGGTGTCGGGAACTAGGTTGGCGCCGGAGTAACAGAGACCACTCCACCGGCGTCCCTGGCCGTACCCCCACAGTTCACCGCCGAGTCGCCACGAGTGTCCGAGGGCCGCCTCGATGCGCGAGGCCACGAACACGTTGGTGACCGGATCGGCCGCCAAGTGCTCGACCGCTGCCGGCAGATCGGCGACTCCGAGCACCCGAAGGGTGGCGACAGGATTCTCCGTCTGCGGTCGTTCGGCATGGGTGGTCATGTCAGCCGACGACGACCTCGGCCGCTTGCCCGCTCTCGGGGTCGACGCCCATCTCGTCGGCGAGGCGCAGGGCCTCCTCGATGAGAGTCTCGACGATCTCGGCTTCGGGGACGGTCTTGATGATCTCGCCGCGAACGAAGATCTGTCCCTTGCCGTTGCCGGAGGCGACCCCGAGATCGGCTTCGCGGGCCTCCCCCGGCCCGTTGACGACGCAGCCCATGACAGCAACGCGGAGCGGCACGTTCAGACCCTCGAGGCCGGCCGTGACCTGCTCGGCGAGGGTGTAGACGTCGACCTGGGCCCGGCCACAGCTGGGACACGAGACGATCTCCAGACCACGCTCGCGCAGCCCGAGCGACTCAAGGATGGCAATGCCGACCTTGACCTCCTCAACCGGCGGGGCCGACAGCGAAACAC
>JANLWJ010000399.1:0-1845 GCA_031364455.1 Actinomycetes bacterium
CGTCAAGTTCTCCATCCAGGCGCGCGTCGCGCTGTCGCTGGAGATCAAGCAGCCCCCGCCGATCACCGGGCGACCGAGGTACCCGAAGATCGCGTCACGGGTGGCCGACGTGCTCACCTCGCACGGCCTGGTCGAGCGCACGCTCGTGCACTCGTTCGATCACTCCACGATCAAGGAGCTGCGGGGGCTGGTGCCACACCTCCCGACGGTCATCAGCTACGGAGGCGGGACGCTGGTCGACCCGCTGATGCTCGGGCGCGCCGCGGATGCCTCGGGGATCCACCTCTGGTGGCAGTGGGTCTCCGCCGCGCTCTGCAAGACGGCGCAGCACGAGATTCAGGACGAAAAGGCCGTGCGCGTGATTCGCGGCCCGCAATTTCGCTTGGTCCTGAAGACTTCGGACAAACCGGGTGGCGTCACGGCCGTCGAACTCGCCTTGCGCCAACCGCTCGAACACGAGCCGTTGCAACTCGGACGAGCCCGGCTGACGTTCTCGGGGAGGACGGCGACAATGATCCTGGGCCCGTGACTTTCAATCCAAGTGCGCTTCACTAGGATGGTCCGCCCACGCCCCCGTAGCTCAACTGGATAGAGCGCAGCTTTCCTAAAGCTGAGGTTGCAAGTTCGATTCTCGCCGGGGGTACCCACCCAAACTCACTTGGGCGAGTCGCTGGAGCAACTTGGAGGAGTCACTGCGCTGAACGAGTTACCGACGCGGCTGGCGTTGAAAGACATCCGATCCGCCTTGCGATCAGCCGATCACAACTCTCTTGCTTGGCCGGCAGCAAACCTTGCGATTGGACGGTACCCAGGGTTGCTATCAGCCGGTGCCCGAAACCGCTCGCCATCCGCGCCACACCGTTGCGGGCAACCTGGGAGACAGTCTGAAAAGAGCGGTCGTGGTCCCTGCAGGGCGGCGCTGGGCCAAACCTGACCTATCTGGCGAGCGCGACTCGCCAGTAGGAACACCGTTTCGGGAGCCTGTTGATGTTCAAGGCCCGCGCTACCCGTGAGGCGGATGCGCGAAGGGCAGCAGGTACCAGAGTGCAGTCGTTGCATGTCCGGCTTGAGCCTTGCGTTGGCATGGCTTATCGTTTTCGAACGATGAAACGTCGTGCCCAGAGCCAACCGGTTTGCTGCCCACCCGCCAACGCGAAGGCCGACCTGCGACCGATCGAGGGCGTCAAGGCCGATGCTGAGTTGGCGGCGCTCGCCAAGGCCATCGGGCATCCGGCGCGGGTCCAGATCCTGCGCATTCTCGTGCGTCGAATTACATGTGTTTGCGGGGACATCGTCGATGAATTGCCGCTTGCCCAGTCGACAGTCTCTCAGCATCTGAAAATCCTCAAGGGAGTTGGGCTGATCCGAGGCGAGGTCGACGGACCACGTACCTGTTACTGCGTCGAGCCGCGCACGCTCCGTCGCCTGAGGGCCCTGGTCGGCGGTCTTTGAACCTCCGGCCTTCAATCAACACATCGTCCATCGGCGATCAAATCAAGGAGACCTCCAATGCTGCCTTCCATCCGTGTCTTCGACCCCGCCATGTGTTGCTCCAGCGGTGTGTGCGGCCCGAGCGTCGACCCTGAACTCGCCCGCTTCGCTGCCGATGTCGACTGGCTCCAAAAGCAGGGTGTGCAGATCGAACGATTCAACCTCTCGCAACAACCGTTTGCGTTCGCTGAAGAGCCGGCGGTGAAGCAGGCGCTGCAACGCGGCGTCCAAGTCCTGCCGCTCGTGCTCGTCGGCGAGCGCATCGCTGTCGAAGGGTCGTATCCCTCGCGCGAGACCATGGCCGCGCTCGCGGGGCTGGTGGTGAAGAGGCCGGACAGCGCGCCCGCAGCTTCG
>JANLWJ010000400.1:0-4103 GCA_031364455.1 Actinomycetes bacterium
GCAGTGGGAACTGGCGGTGGCCGCGCTCTATGTAGCTGAGAACCAACGCATGTCGATCGAACGCGAACTTCGCATTCAGTTAAACCCACCCTGCGGGGAACGCTAGCAAACTGGTCCGGGGCAATTGCCCCGGAGTCCAATTAAAGAAACAGGGAAATGCGATGACAGACCAAGTTACGCAACAAGACGTCAACAGCACCGCATGGGCGGCATGCGATACCTTTCGCGGTGTCGTTGATCCCGCCCAGTACAAGGACTACATCCTGGTGATGTTGTTCCTCAAATACATCAGCGACCTTTGGGCTGACCACTACGAGGAATATCGCCGTGAGTACGGCGACAACGAAGAACGCATCCGCCGCAAACTGGAGCGGGAGCGTTTCATCCTGCCGTATGTTGAACTCAAGGATGAGGACACCGGCAAGGTGACCGATCGTTTCCTCGCTGATTTCTACGCCCTGCATGAGCGGCGCAAAGGGGCGAATATCGGTGAGTTGATCAACATCGTCCTGGATCACATCGAGGAAGCCAACAAAGCCAAGCTCGAAGGCGTTTTCCGCAACATCGACTTCAATTCCGAAGCCAATCTCGGCAAGACCAAGGACCGCAATCGCCGCCTGGAAAACCTGCTGAACGACTTCGCCAGGCTGGACGTGCGGCCATCGCGCGTCTCCGAGGACGTAATCGGCAACGCCTATATTTATCTGATCGAACGCTTCGCCTCCGATGCGGGAAAGAAGGCCGGTGAGTTCTACACGCCCAAGCAGGTTTCCCGGCTCTTGGCGCAGTTGTCTCGCCCAAAGCCGGGCGACCGCATTTGCGATCCTGCCTGCGGTTCGGCTGGCCTGCTGATTGAAGCCGGCATCGAGGTCGAAGCGGCGGGGAGTCGTGACTTCGCACTGTTCGGACAGGAGGTGAATGGCAGCACGTGGGCGCTGGCGCGAATGAACATGTTCCTGCACGGCAAGGATTCGGCGCGGATCGAATGGGGCGATACCTTAAACAGTCCGGCACTGGTCGAAAACGACCGCTTGATGCGCTTCAATGTCGTTGTCGCCAATCCGCCTTTCAGCCTTGACAAGTGGGGCTCCGAAAATGCAGAGGGTGATCGCTTCAATCGCTTCTGGCGCGGCGTACCGCCGAAGTCCAAGGGAGACTACGCCTTTATCTCGCACATGATCGAGATCGCCCTGCCGCAAGAAGGTCGCGTCGCAGTAGTGGTACCTCATGGCGTCCTGTTCCGCGGAGGCGCGGAGGGACGCATCCGGCAAAAGCTCATCGAAGAGAATCTGCTGGATACCGTCATTGGGCTGCCCGCAAATCTCTTTCCGACTACCTCGATTCCAGTAGCCATCCTGGTCTTCGATCGTTCCCGTGAAAAAGGCGGCGCGCGGGAAGCATGCACGGACGTGCTCTTCATCGACGCCAGCCGGGACTACCAGTCGAGCAAGAATCAGAACGCGCTGCTCGACATCCACATGGAAAGGATCCTCGCCACTTTCAAAGCAAGGGAGAACGTCGACAAGTATGCCCACGTCGCCGGCATCGCCGAGATCGCTGAGAACGACTTCAACCTCAATATTCCACGCTACGTGGATACCTTCGAGGAAGAAGAAGAGATCGATGTCGCCGCCGTGGAGAAGGAAATCGAACGGCTGGAAGCGGAACTGGCCGAGGTGCGCGCAAAGATGAAGGTCTACCTGAAGGAGCTGGGCGTATGACGGATAAACGCATCGTCGAGCAGCATCACGAGACCTTCGAAGGCATTCGCCGCTTTGATGTCGAGGGCCAGGAACACTGGCTTGCGCGGCAACTCGCGAAAGTGCTGGAGTACTCGGAGTATCGTCATTTTCAACCTGTTATCGAACGGGCAAAAGAGGCATGCAGGAACAGCGGCCATCCTGTCGAGGACCATTTCGAGGATATCCTCGATATGGTCGATATTGGTTCCGGCGCAAAGCGCCAGATTGCCGATGTTCGTCTGTCCCGCTATGCCTGCTACCTGATCGTCCAGAACGGAGATCCTTCGAAGCCGGTCATCGCCAATGGCCAGACCTACTTCGCTCTGCAGACCCGCCGTCAGGAGCTTCGTGACGATGAGGCATTCGCGCGGCTGTCAGAGGACGAAAAGCGCCTCGCGATTCGCAACGAACTCGCCGAGCACAATAAGCACCTCGCCGCCGCTGCAAAAGATGCCGGCGTGGATACCCCGCTCGACTACGCGATTTTCCAGGACCATGGGTACAAGGGTCTTTATGGCGGCAAAGGGGCGAAGGACATCCACGCGATCAAGGGGCTCAAGAAAAGCCAGAAGATTCTGGATCACATGGGCAGCACCGAACTCGCCGCCAACATGTTCCGCGCGACGCAAACGGAAGACAAGTTGCGGCGTGATGAGGTGCAGGGCAAGCACCAGGCCAACCAGACTCACTTCGAGGTCGGAAAGAAAGTGCGCCAGACCATTCAGGAACTGGGTGGAACCATGCCTGAAGCGTTGCCGGCCCCGGAGAAGAGCATTCAGCAGATCGAAAGCGCCAGGAAAAAACTGGATAAGAAGGAATGAAACCTGACGATCAATGGCCGATTCGCACGATCGGTGAGTTGTGCGATTTTGAGAGCGGTAACGGATTTACGCCGCAGGATTGGAATTCCAAAGGGCTGCCGATAATCCGAATCCAAAACCTCAATGGGTCTCGGACGTTTAACTATTTTGATGGTGAACCCAATCTAAAGTGGATCGTGGAGCCAGGTGATCTCTTATTCGCTTGGGCGGGTGTAAAAGGAGTTTCTTTCGGCCCCACGATATGGAATGGCCCAAAAGGTGTTCTCAATCAGCACATCTACCGGATCCAGCCGAAAGCGGGCATTAACAAAAAGTGGCTCTTTCACGCACTTACAGAAGTGACATCCGAAATCGAGAGCAAAGCTCACGGCTTTAAAACGAATCTAGTGCACGTTCGCAAGTCGGACATTACGCGCGCGCAAATTGCTGTGCCTAGTGAGATTGAGCAAGAAAAAATGGCCACCATGCTGGCTTGTTGGGACTACACGATAGAGAAAACCGAACAAATCGCAAAGGCTCGAAGGGTAAGAATACAGGCGATCGCTCACAAGATTCTTACTGCTCGAGTTCGCATCAATGGTTATTCGGGGCGCTGGTTATTTTTGCGCGCCGACCAGATTTTTGAAAACACTTCTTATAGAGGCTTCAGCACCGAGCCTTTGCTCTCTGTGACACAAGAGAGGGGCGTAGTTCCTCGTGACATGATAGATCCTCAAGTCACCATGCCATCGGGAGGTACCGAGTCTTTCAAGCTAGTTGAACCAGGTAACTTTGTAATCAGTTTGCGCTCATTTCAAGGAGGCTTGGAGCATTCCGTGTATCGCGGTGTGGTCAGCCCAGCCTATACGGTACTCAGAGCCAAACAGGAGATTGTTGACGGTTTTTTTCGCCAATACTTTAAATCGGCAGATTTTATAAAGCGACTATCAGTTGCTGTTATAGGGATCCGTGACGGAAAGCAGATCAGCTTTCAGGATTTTTGTTCGATTAAGCTGCCAATGCCTCCTATTGCGGAGCAACGGGCTGTTGCTGCATTACTGGACGAGGCTCAGCAGGAAATCGAACTGCTTTGGGCTCAGACGACCGCGTTCAGAAAACAGAAGCGAGGCCTGATGCAAAAACTCCTCAGGGGGCAATGGCGCCTAAAATTGACCAAAGCCGAGACTTCGTGATGACTGCTCAAACGGATTCGTTCAAGACCGACGAACTGTTCCTCTCGCAGATTCCCGCTCTGCAGCTACTGGTCAACCTCGGCTACGAATACCTGACACCATCGGAAGCGCTCGCTGCCCGCGGAGGCAAGGCCGGCAATGTGCTTCTGGAGAGCATCCTCCGCGACCAGTTGAAGAAGCTGAATCGCATCCAGCACAAGGGCGGCAGTTATCTCTTCAGCGAGGAGAATCTGCAAACCGCGATTCAGCGGCTGAAGAATGTGAAGTACGACGGCCTTCTCAGAACCAACGAGGCGATCTATGACCTGCTGACCTTGGGCGTGTCGCTGGAACAGTCCATCGAAGGCAACCTCAAGAGCTTCACCGTC
>JANLWJ010000405.1:0-2752 GCA_031364455.1 Actinomycetes bacterium
CCCATGGCTGCGGGCGGCGAGATCGAACAAGATGACAATGGCGTCGAGCGTGCGGTTCGCCTCGGCCGACTCCGGCCCGGTGCCTTCTGCGTTCGCGGTCAGCCGGTCTTCCCACACCGAGCCGGACCAGACCGTCCAGAGAAGGTCGTGCGCGGAGTGCCCAGCCTGTGCGCCGCTTCGCACCGACGCCAACGTCTGGGCAAGCGCCAGCGCGCGCCCCGTCAGCGCATCTGGCAGCTCGGCCAGGAGACCGGCGTCGAGAAGGGCGGCAAGGACCAGAGCCGACGACGGTGCGGGATCGGCATCCACCCGTTGTCGGTGGGCCTCGCGAAGCGCCCGTCCGAGGCGACGCGCCTCCGACGGTGAGGCACCGACCAGCGGAGACAAGAGCAGCGCCTGGGCCTCGTCGGCAGTCAATGTCTGCGGGTTGACCGCGAACCTCAGAAGAGTGAGCAACGGTGCGAGGGCCGGATGGTCGCGCAGCGGCAGCTCGTCCGAAGCCACCTCAACGGGGACACCGGCTGCATCTAGCGCCCTCGCAAGCACCGGGATGTCGGTCAGGCCCGAGCGAACGAGTACTGCCATCTGAGGCCACGGTGTACCCCGCTGCAGGTGCTCGCGGCGCAGGATCTCGGCGATCGACGCCGCCTCGTGCTCGACGGTCGGAAAGAGCCGCACCTCGACCTCGCCAGTCGGGTGGTCGGCCGGCGACTCGAGGGTCCGGTGTTTTCGAAGCGCGCTGACCGGCAGGCTGCCCGCCGCGCCGAGTAGCCCAACTACCCGACGTGACGCCTCGAGAATGTGCGTCGAGCATCGTCGCGACGTGCGCAGAGTCATGATCAGGCCCGGCTCGGACGTCCGGGTGGCGAACCGCTCGGCGAACTGGGTGATGCCACGAACGTCGGCTCCCCGGAAGGCGTAGATCGCCTGGTCCGGGTCTCCGACCACGACGAGGTCGCGCCCATCACCGGCGATCGCCTGCAGCAACCGCTCCTGCGCCGGGTCGGTGTCCTGGTACTCGTCGACGACTACGAGGTCGTAGCGCGCGCGGAGCGCAGCGCGACCCTCAGGAGACTCGGCGTAGGCAACCGCTCGGGCAACGAGCTCGGAGTAGTCGAGGAGCCCGCGGGAGTCCATCACATCGAGGTACTCGACCATGAACTGTGCCAGCGCCACCCAGTCCTCGCGGCCGGCAGCGAACCTCGCGATGTCGTCTGCCTCGAGCCCCACCGACCGCGCCGATGCCAAGAAAGTACGGACCTGCTCGGTGAACCCGCGCGTACGGAGCGCCGCGTCGAGGACCTCCGGCCAGGCCACCACCCCAAGCTCGCGATCATGGGCGAGCAGCTCGCGCACCACTACCTCTTGCTCTGGACCGGACAGGAGGCGAACGCTGCGGCCGAGATCGTCTGGCACCAGCAGTTCGCCGACGAGCGAGAACCCAAACCCGTGAAAGGTCCAGGCGAGAGGAGCGGCAACAGTCCGCTGCAGGCGTCTGGCGATCCGGGTGCGTAACTCGCCAGCCGCGCGACGACTGAATGTCAGGGTCAAGATGCGTTCCGGATCGGTGCCGGCTTCAACTCGCGCCGCGATGGCTTCGACCAGAGTGGTGGTCTTGCCGGTGCCGGGACCGGCCAGCACCAGGGTGGGGCCGTGGCCAGCGGTTGCCACGTGATCGACCACCGCGCGCTGACGCGCGTCGAGCACTATGGGAGACGGGGTCACGGGACCATCACACCACCGAGGTCAGACACTCCCGTGTGCGGCACAATGAAGGTCTGGTGCGGAGGCGGTCAAGGCCGCCAACGCGCGGACTCCATGTCGACGCTCCCCCCTGCGAACCGAACCCCCTCAGACCTCAGCAGGCTTACCTGCTCGTCCCGGTGGACGTCGGCGCACGAACCATCGGCCCGCAGCACCCGCCACCACGGGACGCCAGAACCGAACCGCGCCAAGGCTTGACCCACCTGGCGCGCTCCGCCACGACCCAGCGCCAAGGCGACATCGGAGTAAGCCATCACCCGTCCAGCAGGAATCACCGCCACCATATCGAGCACTTCCTCGGCGAACGGCGTCGGCAGTGCATCGTGGGCCACCTGCGCACCTTAGGTGAGCGCTCGACCCAGGTATGGCACGATCGCCGCGTGGCTGACTCCCCGGACGGCCCGACGGCCGACCTCACCGGAGGTGGGCCAACGGGCGGATCGAGCACCCGTGCCCTGGTGCCGCCACCTCCAGCCCATGTCGTCGAACCGGGCCAGCCGAGCCGTATCCGGCCTCCGAACGATGCGCTCAGGCTCGGCGGTTGGGCAGCGTTCTCCGCCCTGCTGCTGTTGTTGGGCGACGTTGCGCTCGGAACCACCGCCGGCCTCGAGGAAGACCTCGCGACGGGCATCACCAGGCTTCCTGACCTCATCCTCACGTTCCTGGCGCTGGCCAGTAACTTGCTGCTCCTGCTGTTGCCGCCGCTGATCCTCGCCGACCTCGCCCTGCGTCGTCGCTGGCGCACCATTGCCGTGGCCGCTGCCGCTGGGGTAGCCGCCTGGCTGATCTCGTACGCGTTCTCGGTGCTCGGACCTGAGTTCATGTCTCCGACGCTGCTGGATGCCCTCACGACATCGAACTCTCGTGGGTCGCGGACACCAGTCGCCTTTCCGCTGCTCACCGCCGTCATCGCCCTGGCATCGGTCGATGGGCTCCGCGGCCGTCCTCGGCTGGCCGCTGCAGTGTGGGGCTCGGTCATCGGGTTCAC
>JANLWJ010000419.1:0-4144 GCA_031364455.1 Actinomycetes bacterium
GTTTGCCGTCGGCCCGGCGTTCGCTTTCGTAGGCCGCCTGCAGGGTGGCCAGGCCGCTGCGACCCAACATGCCTCGCGGGCGTTCGTTATTACTGTTTGACGCGCCGATTCCTTTAAGGTCGCGCATCAAGGTCATGACGGGTCCGCCGTAACGGCGTCGGTCAACTCGCTGCGACTCATGGAGCGGATTCCGCTGATTCCCTCGTTCCGGCCCTGCTGTTCTAGCTGCCGACGCGTCAGAGGGTCTGAGAGGGAGGTGAGCATGGCTGACCGTGTTGCGGCGAACGCGGCACCCAGGGCGTGCTGCTTCGCGAGGGGCAACTTGTCCGCCTCAGTCAGAACGGAATCTTCTTCTTCCTCGATGTGATGGTTCACTGCATCGACAAGCGATTTGAGCGTGCGATCGAAGTCATCGTCGTCCAGGTCCTCCTGGGCCAATCGTTCGACCAAGCGGTCCGCCTCGGCGTGTTCGTGTTGACTGTGGGCGACTACGTCAGCGGCCCCGGCGTGACGGCGAAGTGCCGGGTACACCTCCGACTCCTCGGCGCGGCTGTGGGCAGCAAGAAGTGCGAGAAGCATGGGTGCAGCGAGCGGTCGGCTCTGTCGGTTCTCTAACTCAGTGAAGAGTCGTCGCATCTCGCGGTGGTCCTCTCGGATGAGGGCACCAACGGGGAACTCAGTCTTCATGGTCGCTCCTTGAGACGGTGGGCTGCGTCGCGGCTTACCGATCGCATTCACGTAGGGATCTACCCGTGGCCCAACATTGCGAAACCTTCGGCAGCGGGCCGAGGTGAGAGCGCGGCAGATGATGGCACGATGCCTGTACCGGCCGACGTGGAGGAGTTCTGGGTGTCTGAAGCAAGCATCCCGAACCTGCAGCTGAACGACGGAGCCAGTCTCCCAGCGCTGGGATTCGGGACGTGGGATCTGCGCGACTCCGCGGCCTCATGGTCAGTCGCTGGCGCTCTCGATTTCGGCTACCGGCTCATCGACTCGGCGGTGAACTACGAGAACGAGACGCCAGTCGGACGTGCTGTGGCTGAGAGGGTTGATCTGGCCGACAGCGTCATCGTGACGACCAAGGTTCCGGGCCGTGACCACGGTTACGACGAGACGCTGCGCTCCTTCGAAGGTTCACTGGAGCGGCTCGGCCGGATCGACCTCTACCTGATCCACTGGCCTAACCCGAGACGCGGGCGGTACCTCGATGCCTGGCGCGCGATGGTCGACCTTCAGCGCCAAGGGCGAGTCCGATCAATCGGTGTCTCGAACTTTACCGAGCGACACCTGCACGAGGCCGCTGACGCAACCGGCGTGATGCCGGCGGTGAACCAGATCGAGCTGCACCCGTTTTTCCCGCAGAACGAGCTGCGCACGGTGCATGCGGAACTGGGCGTTGCCACCGAGAGCTGGAGTCCGTTGGGTGAAGGCAAGTCGTTTACCCACCCAGCGGTTGCTGGTGTCGCCCGGAAGTACGGCCGGACGCCTGCGCAAATCGTCTTGCGATGGCACGTTGAGATGGGTGCCGTTCCCCTACCGAAGTCGGCTGATCGAGCTCGGCAGGTGGAGAACGCCAACATCTTCGACTTCGCGCTCACCGAGTCTGAGGCCGCTGCAATCTCGGCGCTCGGTCAGCCGGGAGGACGCCTCTGGGGTGGGGACCCCATGATCAACGAAGAGATGTGAACCGTTACGGCCCGACGAGTGACCCACGCGACCAAGGGTCAGGCTGGATCAACTCACGCCGTGAAAGCTCTACGAGAGTCAGCAGGCCGGCCCGACCGTAGCGGTTGCGGGTCTGCTCGACGAGTGTGCTGAGTTCTGGGTCCACCACCAGCGAACTGTTGGGTTGCATGAAGGAGCTCCTCTGAAGCGTTGATGTCGGTCGACGGCGTTAGCGCCCGACAACCATGACTGGCTGAGGCATACCCGGGTATGGCGTCGGCAAACCTTGAGTTGGCATCGTTGCTGCGTCTGGTACATGCCGAATCGTTTGGAAGGGATTCGCTCGGGTAAGCCAGCGGGGTCCGAGGTTTCACCAAGCAAAGGGAGGCACCCATGTGCGCATCTTGTGGCTGTGGTCAGCCAAATGAGCAGCACGAAGATTCAACCAACATCACCGGTCAGCAGATCCAGGAAGCAGCGTCTTCGGCCGGGATCAGTGCTGAGCAGGCTGCCCAGAACATGCTGGAGAGTGTCCGCAACTGAGCACTGAGAAGGGGGGCCGACTGGGTGAGAACTCGGTCGGCCCCCCTTTTGGCGACCGACCGTAGCCGTCTAGCCGAAGGGGACGTCCACCCACTCTGAGCGGTCCGGGGGGCCGGCGGTCATCCGCACCGTGGGAGGAGTGTCGATCTCCATCACGATCGAGCTGAAGGTGAAGCCGTCATCGCGCCAACGTCCTGGGAACATGCAGATGCCGGCATCGGCGTCCGACAACAGCTCAACCAGGTCGTCGGCGGTCTCCAGGTTCGCCATCGCATCGTCGACGCGCGTCAACCGTGGCTGGCTCGACCCGGTGGCCCAGTCCTCAGGGTCGAAGGTGACCTCGTGGTTGCCTTCCGAGAGCGGGTGGTTGGTGTGCCACCGCGCGTCGGGCCGGTCCGGATCGTTTCGGTAGCACGCCACAAAGTCGCCGCCTGCCTCGAAACCGACAACTCCGTCGGCGGACGCCATCGTGTACGACTGGCCTGACGCGTGCCGGATGCCGCGCAACAGCGGCTCGACGGCGTCCAGCGACGTCTGCTCCATCAGCAATCGGACGACCAACGCAACCGGCAGCCCATCCACAGCGACAGGAAGCTGGTCGAGGGCGTTGACCACCAGCCCGATGCCCTCGGAGTTGGCCCCGCAGAGCCCGACGACGCCGGCTCGGCTCATCAACACCTGCTGCGGGCCGTCGTCCGGCGACAGCCGCAACGCCACCTGCGTTGTATCCATCCAGGTGTCGAGGTCCATATTCTGGCCGATTACCGGACGCCCGCCCCGGTCGGCCACCGCCACCGAGCTGCAGCCCGGGCCCTTCTCGCCCCACCACCAGGCCTCGTCGAGGCAGTTGGTGGCGAAGACAGCGTCGGGGTCGGCGTTCGCACCCTCGGCGATGCCGTCGATCTCCTCCATCAGGTTCGGTGCCCAGCGAGCGGCGGCGTCCCTGAACCCGGACTCGCGCGAGAGAGCTTTCCAGAGGCGCTCGGCGTCCTTGCCGGAGCCAGAAAGCTCCTCGCGCCACCGCTCGAGTCCCACTGCGATTAGGTCGCGGGCCTGCTCGCCGTGGGCACGGCCCATCTCGCGGGGGCTTCCGGCGGCATCGATGATCATGAGGTCCACAGGTCCATCATGGCCCCCGACGCCCTCCGGCGTCGCCACCTAGACTCACGCCCATGGCCGGCCGCATCCGAAATGACGACGTCGCACGGGTGCGCGACATGGCCGGCATCGCCGAGGTAGTCGGCGACCACGTGACCCTCCGCCCCGCAGGCGGGGGCAGCCTCAAGGGGCTCTGCCCGTTTCACGAGGAGCGCAGCCCCAGCTTCCACGTCACCCCCGCCAAGGGCCTCTACCACTGCTTCGGCTGCCAGGTGGGCGGCGACGTCATCGACTTCCTCGAGCGGATTGAGCACCTCACGTTCCAGGAGGCGGTCGAGAAGCTTGCGGCCCGATTCGGCGTCGAGCTGCGCTACGAAGACTCCGGCGCCGGCCCGCGGCGTCCGCAAGGCGAACGCACCCGGTTGCTCGAGGCGCACAAGGCCGCGGCCGCCTACTACGCCGAGCAGCTCAGCAGTCCGGAGGCAGTCGTCGGACGACAGTTCCTTGACGAGCGGGGGTTTGACGCCGCCGCGGCCGCGCACTTCGGCGTCGGCTTCGCACCCAACTCGTGGGACGCCCTCACCCGCCATCTGCGCAGCAAGGGCTTCAGCGATCGCGAGCTCACCGTCGGAGGCCTCTCCAAAGAGGGGCAGCGCGGCATGATCGACCGGTTCCGCGGACGCCTGGTCTGGCCGATCCGCGACATCACCGGCGAGACGATCGGCTTCGGCGCGCGCAAGCTGCTCGAGGACGACCAGGGCCCCAAGTACCTCAACACCGCAGAGACTCCGATCTACCGCAAGAGCCAGGTGCTCTATGGCATCGACCTCGCCAAGCG
>JANLWJ010000452.1:0-4740 GCA_031364455.1 Actinomycetes bacterium
CCACCGCCGAAGATCTCGCAGAACACCTCGGCGGTGTGTCGCGGGTCGCGGACGGGGATCGACAGGTGGTGAATCACTGGGCTCCGCTCAACAAGTTGATAGTTCAAGTATTGCACAGATCCGGCCGCGCCCCAGCGCGCCCGCAGAGACGGAAGCGTCGTGCGAGACTCCCGCATCGTGGAAGCCACCATCCGTGTCTATCGCGAAGCCGACAGGCCCGTCGTGGTTCGGCTTTCGCTTCGGACTTGGGCCCCGGCGCACGCCTCGATGCGGGAGGTGATGGGTGATGAAATCTTCAAGCGCCTGTACGGCGACGACTGGCGTCGTCAGCAACAACAAGACGTCGAGAAGGTGCTGAGCGATGACAAGTCAGAGGTCCGGGTCGCCGAGGTGGACGGCAAAGTGGTCGGCTTCGTCGCAGCAGTTGTGGGGGCGGACAGCACCATGGGTGAGATCTCCATGGTTGCCGTCGACCCCGACTTCCAGAACCGTGGGCTAGGAACACAGCTGACGGACTCGGCGACGGATTGGCTGCGCGAGGCAGGGATGTCGCTCGTTCTCGTCTCTACCGGCGGGGACGTTGGTCACGCTCCTGCGCGCCGTACCTACGAAAAGGCGGGCTTCACGCCCGTGCCGGTCGTGAACTACTTCAAGGCCTTGTGAGGCGAAAGAGGCGGTAACGCTTCCTGCGTCCCTAGGATGACCCCGGAGAATGTTCCGTGGGTGCGGGTGAATGCGTCGTTCTTGGGTTCAGGTGGGGGAGGCACACCAGCGGGCCGCCTCGGCCCACCCGGCACCGAGCGGGCCGTCGCAGATGGTGACGTTCGGCAGCGCCTCGGCGGCAGCTCTGATGTCAGGCACATCCGCCCCGTTACGTACGAGGAAGAAGCGCTCGACGTAGGGCGCCATCTCCAGGTCGGAGAGTGAGTCGCCGACGGCGACGGCGTCTCGCGCCGTGAGGCCTCGTCGCTCCAGGTCGGCCACGACGCCGACGCCTTTGCTGATGCCGCGCGCCATCAGGTGGTAGATGTGAGTCGGCCCGTCCAGTCCGTCCATCACGGTGCTGTTAAGCCGCCCGTTGTCGGCCAGCACGAGCCAGCCGAAGCCCTTCTCGACGAGCCACTTGTTCACCCCGTCGACGTCCACCCGGCCGTGCATCATCACGTCGGTCTCGTGCCCGAGGTGCCATGGGGCGTGGTGCTCCAGGAGTCCCTCGTAGTCGACGAGCAGCGCGTCGACAAGCCCGATCGACTCCAGCTGCGCAACCAGCGGCCCCGAGAACTCCGCAGGAGTCTGGCCGGTCAGCATGCTAGAACGGCGACCGTGGTCCCACCCGATGATTGCGCCCATCTCGGCGATGTAGCCGTCGGCGCCGAAGATCCGCGCGGCCTCCTGCAGCTGGGCGCGCGTTCGGCCAGAGACCAGGGACAGGACGACCCCGGCGTCGAGCATCGCGATGAGCGACCGCGTCGGTTCCAGCGTGGTCGAGCCATCTGCTGCGCGGACGAAACACCCGCCAGGGCCGACCATCGTTCCGTCGAGGTCGCTGTACAGGATGCGCGTGGTCATCGGTCCTGCAGTCTCCTGTCGCCGACCACCGTCAGAAGTGGGGGCCGTTCAAGTGCGGTGACATCGTGCGTGACCGGGAGATAGTGCGACGCGTCGCGGACGAACTGCGTCAACGTCGGTTCGACGGTCTGCTGGTCACCGTCTCGGTGCAGACGCGCCAATGCGGTCTGCCAGATCTCGGCAGCCATCCGGCCGAGTCGCAGATCGTCGTGGTGTCGGTGTCTTCGTTCTCCGAGGTCGACCTGTGCCATTGCGTCGAGGCCGATTGCATCGAGCGCATCGATGAGCAGGGCGATCTCGACGCCGTACCCGGTGGCGAACGGCAGGCGCTCCAACAGGTGGCGGCGGGCTGCGTACTCGCCGGCCAGTGGTTGGACGAAGCCAGCCAGCTGCGGCCAGTGCAGGTTCAGCAGCGGCCTGGCGACCAGCTCGGTGACGCGTCCGCCGCCGCCAGGGTGAACGACAGCGCCGTCGGCCAACGGTCGGTCGTACATCGCCTTCACGAAGTGGACGGATGAGTCGGTGAGCAGCGGGCCGATCAGGCCGGTGACGTAGGCGGAGTGGAAGGCGAGCAGGTCGGCGTCGACGAAGACGACGATGTCGCCGGTCGTCGCAGCAAGCGAGCGCCACAGTGCCTCACCCTTGCCAGGCACCGACGGCACGCTCGGCAGGACGTCGTCGCGGTGGACGACCCGGGCGCCGGCTGCGCTGGCGACGACGGCCGTTGCGTCGGTGGAGCCGGAGTCGAGAACCACCACCTCGTCGACGAGCGGCCAGGCAATGTCCATCAAGTCGCGGCGAATGGCATCGACGATTCCTCCGACGGTGGATGCCTCGTCGAGGGCAGGCAGGACGACGCTGACCGTTGTGCTCCCCTTCGCGGCGCGAAGGAGGTCGGCCGGCCAGTCGGCGGCGCGCGAGGACCGGCGCTCGAACCACTCCTGGACCGCCGACTCCATCAGGTCTCCGCCGTTCGTCGGGGTCCGTCTCGCTCGCTGGACCGAATTTCCGGGCTCAGGACGTCGTCCGTTACCCTCGTACTCCTGTCGAGCCTCGCCGATCGCGCGGCTCTGCACAACTCAGCAACAGACGCATGAGAAAACTTCATACCGCTCATCAAGAGGGGCAGAGGGAACGGCCCGCTGAAGCCCCGGCAACCCCCCGTACACGCGGAGACGAACTCTTCGTAGCGCCCTCGAGGGCCGTGGACGGGCCAGGTGCCAAATCCGACCTGATGCCGCCTGGTGTCAGGAGAGATGAGGAGAGTCTCCGCATGTCCGCATCAATCGACGCCGCAGCCACGCCTGCAGCACCCGCCCCGCCAGCCTCGTTCGGCCCCGCGCGCGAGCTCGTCTGTCGTGCCTGTGGCGCCACCTTCCCGCTCGGTGACTCGTACGCGTGCATGGAGTGCTTCGGCCCGCTCGAGATCGGGTACGACTTCGGCACCGTTACCCACGCCGACATCGAGACCGGCCCGCAGTCGATCTGGCGCTACGCCCCGCTGCTACCGGTGCCATCGGACGTCGCCACCCGCAAGAACCTCAGCCCTGGCATGACCAAGCTGGTCAGGGCCGACAACCTGGCAGCGGCACTCGGCATGAAGACGCTGTGGGTCAAGGACGACAGCGGCAACCCCACTCACTCGTTCAAGGACCGCGTCGTCGCGATCGCGCTCTCAGCAGCGCAAGAGCTCGGGTTCACCACCGTCGGTTGCGCATCCACCGGCAACCTCGCCGGTGCCGTCGCCGCCGCAGCCGCCCGCGCCGGACTGAAGTCGTGCGTGATCGCGCCAAGCAATCTCGAAGCCGGCAAGCTCGTCGCTGCTGCCATCTACGGCGGGACGCTGGTGGCCGTCGACGGCAACTACGACGACGTCAACCGGCTCTGCTCAGAGGTCGCCGACGACATGGGCTGGGGATTCGTCAACGTCAACCTGCGCCCGTACTACGGCGAGGGCTCCAAGACCGTCGGCTACGAGGTGGCCGAGCAGCTTGGGTGGCGGCTGCCGCGCCAGCTGGTCTCGCCCATCGCGTCCGGCTCGCTGATGACCAAGGTGGACAAGGCGTTCCGCGAGCTCGTCAGCCTCGGGCTCGTCGAGGACTCGCCGGCGGCCATCTTCGGTGCACAGGCCACCGGGTGTTCGCCCGTCAGCGCGGCGTGGGCGGCCGGTCACGATGTCGTCCAGCCGGTACGGCCGGACACGATCGCCAAGTCGCTGGCGATCGGCAACCCAGCTGACGGCCCCTACGCCATCGACGTCGCCCGACGTACCGGCGGTGCCATCGCCGATGTGTCCGACGACGAGATCGTTGCCGGCATCCAGCTGCTCGCCCAGACCGAGGGCATCTTCGCCGAGACGGCGGGCGGCGTCACCGTTGCGACGCTCGGCAAGCTGCTGGACGCCGGTGCGCTCGACCCTGAGGCCGAGACCGTGATCCTCAACACCGGCGACGGCCTGAAGACTCTGGACGCCGTCGCATCAGTGGCGGCGCCTACCGTCACGATTGCCCCCAGGTACGGAGAGTTCCGTGCCTTCGCCGAAGAGAGGGGCCTCCGTTGAGCGTCTCCGTCCGTATCCCGACGATCCTGCGTCCGTACACCGGTGGCGCCTCGGAGGTGGCTGCCGATGGCGGCTCCCTCGCCGAGGTCATCGATGCCCTCGAGGTGGCGCACCCGGGGCTCCGGGCACGGGTGCTCGACGACGACGGGGCCATTCGGCGCTTCGTGAACGTGTACGTCAACGACGACGACGTCCGGTTCGCCGAGGGGCTGGCCACAGCCACCCCGGACGGTGCCTCGATCTCGATCATTCCGGCCGTCGCCGGCGGCTGACCCGCCGCTTCGGGGGCGCACGATGCTCCCCCGCCGCGGGGGCACGAGGACCCCCGTTGCGGGGGCGCACGATGACCAGGTGACGTGGTCATCGTGCACAGAGGTGGCGGCCGGCCGCCACGTTCGCCCCGTTTCCGCCACGTCGGGTAGCACCGGCGCCGCCGAATGGGGGACTCCAGCCACGACACGGCGCCCCAGCGGTCAAGGAGACCGCCGAATCGGTCGAAGGGGGGCGTAGGCTGCGGTTCGGACATCGGGATACGGTGTGCCGGTCGACGACGCCGTCGACGAACAACTCCGGGAGTGACGAATGGCTCAGGGCACGGTCAAGTGGTTCAA
>JANLWJ010000537.1:0-1929 GCA_031364455.1 Actinomycetes bacterium
TATCTACTCTCCACGGTCGCTCTCGCACTCACGGTGCAAGAGCGACCGCAGTCGCTCTCCTATGTGTTGATCTCACTTACCGGGATTTGGTGGTTTCGATCGGTTATTGACGATCGGCCGCCGCATTGGCTGCTTGTCGGGCTCACTGCAGTCCTCTGGGGCAATCTCCACGGGTTATGGGTCATGCTGCCTGGGGTGATGGCGTTGGCCTTTCTCGGCCGCCTGCTCAACCGAGGTCTCAGTGATCCGCTGCGATTGCCGATGGCTACAGCCTTGCTGGCCAGTGTCGTCGGAGGATGTCTCACGCCACTCGGTCCATCAGGTCTCCTTCTGGCAGCACAAGTCCAAGATTCCGCAACGGCCATCATCAATGAGTGGGCACCCACCATGCTGTTCGGTTGGCCTGGTTATTTGCTTCTCGCTGCTGGCACTCTCGCCGTCTACTTGCTCGGACGGGTACCGGGGACGAGCCGAGCAGAGTTGCTGTACGTCCTGGCGATCGGCGGCTTCGGCCTTAGCGCGGAGCGCAACGTGACGCCGGCGGTACTCCTCCTCACGCCCCTGCTCACCTCGCTCATCGCTCGCGCGCTCGGCGATCGCGCCGAGATGTCCGTCTCGACGCGTGAACGCACCAGACTATTTGTCTCTGCCGCCGTGATAACTGCGATCGGGGTACTCTCCCTCGGCCTCACGGTTGGCTGGCGTGACCAAGGTCCGCCTACCTCGCTCCCAGTGGCGCTCGCGTCGCGCCTCGCGGAAGCTCCTGAGCCTGTTCGACTTCTCAACGAGTACAACTGGTCTGGCATCGCCCTCTTCTATGGAGGGCACATCGTCCAGGTCGGTGCCGACGGACGAGCGGACTACTACGGATCCGACTTTCTGACGCGCTACCACGACGCCGTCTCCAAGGGTCGCGGGATTCGCCCCTTGGTGGAAGAACTTGAGCCTACGCACGCGCTCCTGGCCACCGACTCACCCACAGCGACGATCCTGCGGGACGACGGGTGGACGGTCATTGCATCGGATGGTGAGGACATCCTCCTGGCGGCCCCTTGAAAGGGCCATCGAGGTTCACGGTGATCGCTTTCGTTGCATGGGCGCTGAGCCGTTGTGCTGTCATGCTCTGGTGGGCGTACACCCCATATGGGGGGGCGGCAGCGACCGACCTCTACCGCTACGCGCACTTCGCAACCGAAGGCGGCGCGAGTAACAGCCTCCTCCCCTGGGAGTACCCGGCCCTAGCGCGCGTGATTCTTAGCTCAGGATCTGGCCTCGACCTCACCGGGTATGCCTCGGTCTACCTACTCGCCATGGTGGGGTGCGACCTAGCGTTCACCATCTGGCTGCTGCGCCCTCGCCAACAGCAGCGCAGTCCGGCCGGCATCTGGCTGTGGATCGTCACCGTTCCCCTGCTCGGGGTCATCCCGTACACCCGCTACGACATGATGGTGGCTTGTGCCGTTGCCCTCGCCATCGCATGGAGCGGCCGACGGCCTCAGGTCGCGGCAGTTTTGCTGTCGCTCGCGATGGCTCTGAAGCTGTGGCCACTCCTACTGCTCCCCCTGTTCTTGTTGAGGGCACCGACTGGGGAGAGACGACGTGTTGTGGTCGCCGCCTTCGCCCCTTGGATCGCCTTCGAGGTACTGGGAGGACTCGTATGGGGAACCAGGTCGGTGACGGCGCCATGGCTCTGGCAGCAAGAGCGCGGGCTGCAGATTGAGTCGATCGCGGCAGGACCACTTCGGATACTGCATGTGGGCGGCGACCCCATCGAGTTCCGCTTCAACGCATGGGAGACCACGTCGCCGGCGTGGTTGATGGCGCTTCTTGCGCTCGTCGGCCTGTCACTCATCGCACTGGTCATTGTCGCTTCAGGTCGACGGCTCATGAGTCCTGAGGTATCCGAACAGCACGCCGACCGCATCGTGG
>JANLWJ010000550.1:0-1655 GCA_031364455.1 Actinomycetes bacterium
GACGGCGGAGTAAGGCATCGGCCAGTGCCAGCGACGGCTCGACGTGTCCTGCGGTCCCTCCCCCGGCGAGCAGAACCCTCAGGGGGAGCAGGTCGGCCGCTGCTGGCGTACTCACCGAGTCCGAGCCCCAGGCAGACGCGGACGCCACCTGGCTGCACGGCGCTCGTTCAACGCCTCTCGGGCACCGGGCAGGTTTCGGGCGAAAGAGAGCAACATTCCGAGGGCGAACATGGTGGCCAACAGGGCCGACCCACCGTAGGAGACCAGGGGCAGCGGCACCCCGGTGATCGGCAGCACGCTCAGTACGCCGCCGATGTTGATGACCATCTGCACCCCGATCCACACCACGATGCCACCGGCGGCGAAGCGGACGAAGAGATCGTCGGTTGCCAGCGAGATCCGCAGTGCCCCCAGGATCAGAGCTCCAAAGAGCAGGAGAACGGTCAAGGTTCCGACCAGACCGAGCTCTTCGCCGATGATCGCGAAGATGAAGTCGGTATGGGCCTCAGGGAGGCTGCCCCACTTCTCCCGACTGGCACCAAGTCCCACACCCCACCAGCCACCGGAGGCGAGAGCGAACATGCTGTGCGCGGCCTGCCACCCGGTCCCCTCGTAGTCGGCGAAGGGGTCGAGGAAGGACTGCAGCCGCGAAAGGCGGGCACTGCGTTGAAAGGTCATGAACAGAATGAGGGCAAGTGCCGGTGCGCCGAGTGCGAGAAACACCCGAAGGGGGGCGCCGGCAATGAAGAGCATCCCTGCGACGATCGCCATCAGGATCAGCGAAGTCCCAAGGTCTCCCCCGAGCAGAACCAGGCCGATGATGACCGCTGCCACCGGAAGGAGCGGAATCAGCAGGTGTTTGTTCTGGTGCAGCAGCTTGCGTTTGCGAGTGAGCACGTCTGCACTCCACAGCACGAGCGCGAACTTCGCCGCTTCAGCTGGCTGGATGCGGAATGAGCCACCGATCTCGATCCAGTTCTGGTTGCCATTGACGCTGACGCCGATCCCGGGAACGAGAACCAGGACCAGCAGCACGATCGAGAGCACCAGGATCGGCACGGACAACTTGCGAAACCACGACGCAGGAAGCCTGCTCGCCACCACGAGTGCAGGAACCCCGATGACCACCCACATGGCTTGGCGTTGTGCGATCGCCCATGAGTTACCGCTGGCGGCGTAGGACTCCACACTTGAAGCCGACAGCACCATGACAAGACCGAGGGCGGTCAGCATCACTGTGCTACCGAGGATGAGGTAGTAGGGCGCAAGGGGCTTGGCGAGTGCGGTTTTCAGCGCCGCACCGATCCCGGACCGGGTGGTCGGGGACACAGAAGGGGAAGTGACGGTCATTCCGGTCCGTCAGCGGCGGAGCCGGGCCACGGCTGAACCGAAGGCTCGACCCCTGGCCTGGTAGTCCGCGAACTGGTCCATGGAGGCACACGCCGGCGCGAGCAGCACGGTGTCGTTCGGCTGCGCAACCGAGGCGGCAGCCCGAACAGCATGATTCATGGGATCAGTCTCCCCGTCCGGCACCTCGATCACCGGGACCTGAGGGGCGTGTCGCGCGAACGCCTGCGCGATCAGAGCGCGATCGGCACCCAAGAGCACGGCAGCACGGAACTTGATGCGATGCCGCTGGATCAGGTCGTCGAAGG
>JANLWJ010000020.1:0-1817 GCA_031364455.1 Actinomycetes bacterium
GCCAAACATGCTCGAAGTAAACCCAACTTTGCCTTCTGGAAATACAGTGTAGCTTGAACCCGTCGGAAATAGCTCTGAGCGGCACCCATGAGAGTTGGCTCCTGAAGTCAAAGTGCTTTGAAGCGCGGTACTGCTAACGGAAAAGATGAGAGAGCGGGATACAAGATACCCACTCCCGCTCGGGCTCGGCATCTGCCTAAGCTCTACCTTGTCGAGGCGGCTACCCCACCCATCCTTCTCTTCAAAGAACTCGGGAAAAACGTCGCCGTCAACGATCAGAACCTCTTCTTCCGCCTTGTTGTCTTCACATACTAATTGTCCGCCCGCGCGAAAACTGGCCTTAACTTTGGCGTTGTACACAACGCGATCAATCTTCGGCTCCCGAGCGCTGACACCAATCGCTTCGGCATGCGCGCCGTAAGCAAGGATAAATACAATCGCCAATCTCATTGGTAGTCACGCTAATAAATGCGGAAGCACATAAGGTGTGTTCTGACATCTATCGCGGACGTTGCGGACGGCACTGAGACATTTACAACGGGGCCGCCAAAGACTGCAATGTCACCGGGCAATTGTAGTTGCAATGCCTTTCCCGGGTTTTCAAACAGAACCTGCTTGTTTCCATTACGCACCACAACGCTTCCTTCTATAGAGGGGAGGATCTCAAGTTTGCTAGTCTCGCCATCAGTATCAAATTCAAGTGGGCAGTACTCGCCCTTGTTAGAGACAGCGCCCGAGTTCGAAAGAACCGCGTTTTCTCGGTTGCACTTGTCGTCCTTTAGTCCAGCCACAGCCATCAACTGCTTCTTGTCGACAGGCAGCCCCGGTTTCCATGCGTTGACGAGGTTAAACAACTTCGCATTCAAATCTCGCGATCGAATACGAAAGCACTCTCCAGTACCGTTTGGACCGCATACATTGCTACAGTCAATAGATTTGCCTATAGCTGCGGTGCTCGGTGCTGAAATCTGGCTCCCCGAAATGAACTTTGCCCCGATGTATCTAAACGAGGTATCCGTCGGAATGATTTCTGCGGCTTTCTGCTCATCAGCCGTGCAGTCAGCACTGGTGGCGTTATTCGGAAGCGTTCGGTTGGTAATACAGTTTGGATGAATTCGTTGCGTGACAATAATGCCATTGTATTTTGCTACGGTGCAGATTGGAAGCAGGGTCGGCTCTCTCGCGGAAACTCGGTAAACCTGTTCACCACTTTCATGAATATCTGTACCGCCCGGATCTTTCTGGATGACTTTAAAGAACAAGTTTATCGGGCGAGTCAATCGCCAGTGCTGAGGCTGGGTTTGATACGCCAAATTCCTCTTGTCGTCATTGATTTGTTCGCAACTTGCAAACTCCGCCGTAGTCCAGTACAGACATTTGTCGCCCAAGCAGCTGGTCGGAAGCGACTCTTCCGGCGGCGGCTTGCCACATGCGGTCAGCGCGAGCGCGGCGACCCATGGGAGCACGTTGTAGCCCCTGCAAAACGCAAGGGAGAAGCTGCGCGTATCTTTGGTTATGACAACCATGGACGTTCCCTCCAAGCCTCGGCGAGTACAAAGAGTATCTGGCCGTCGGCGATCGTTGTCTAGGCGTGCGTAACGGGGGGTAGCCATGGGCAACGCACCACACCTAGGCCGCGAGAGAAGCTGTCGAGCTACCAGATCAAAGTGTCTTCGCACGGCCGCTACTCTCGTTCAGCCGATTGATCACGTCGCGGGCCTTGGACGTGACCTGACGGGTTTCGAGGTGGGCGTATCGCATCGTGGTCTTGATGTCCGTGTGCCCAAGCACCTCACGGACCTCGTAGACGCTCAGGC
>JANLWJ010000161.1:0-3259 GCA_031364455.1 Actinomycetes bacterium
TACACGAAGTCGTCGACGTCGTCCTAGACAACTGCGGTGAGCCTGGTGACGCGTGCCTAGCGCTCGAGGGTCTCGAGCAACGGGTTGGCCCTACATCCACCGTCGTGGGATCAGCCATGCTGAACGCCGTCGTAGCCGAGACTGTCGAGCTACTGCTCGCTCGCGGACACTCGCCTGACGTCTTCGCCAGTAGCAACATGACCCGAGGTGACACCATCAACGAGACTCTGATCTCCCGCTATGCGCCACGAGTGCGGGCGCTGTGACTGCCACGCCGATCGTCACCTACCGCCTCAGTGACGACCCTGAGTTCAACACTGTTGGCAACCCCCCAATGGCCACCGACGAGCGGTACGTGCTGGACATCGTCGGAGAGTCCCAACTCATCACTGTCATCCACAGCAACGAGCGCGGTCGGCGATGGGGAGAGGCGCACGCTCAGCGCCTGGTGGCCGCCGGTGCTGTTGAGACTGCGACCTTGGACGAGTTCCCTCGATTCGCGGTACGCGGGATTATCGAGGGCTTCTATGGAGTGCCCTGGTCGCTTGAGCAGCGAATGGACATGATTGCCTTCCTCGGATCCCACCGGATGAACACGTTTGTCTACTCGCCCAAGGACGATGACTACTGTCGGCGGCGATGGCACGAGCCGTACCCCACGTCGGAGTTGGCGGCACTCGCAGAACTGGTCCAGGAAGCGAGATCACATGCGGTCGACGTCTCGTACGGGCTCTCGCCCGGCCTCTCGATCCGTTACAGCGACCGGGCCGAGATGGACCGACTGGTAGCGAAGTTCGCTCAGGTGTGCGAACTGGGGGTGCGAAACCTTCAGCTGCAGCTGGACGACATCCCCATGCAGTTGCAGCACTCTGCGGATCGGGCCAGTTTCCCTGACCTGGTTACGGCTCAGGTCGAACTCATCGATCTTGTTCGCCGGGGCCTCGATGCCCTGGATCCGAACATACGTCTGGCCGTATGCCCGACGCTCTATAGCGGGCGCGGCGACGAGCCGTATCTGGCAACGCTCGGTGCGAGAACCGACCCCCGGGTGGACTTGCTCTGGACCGGACGGGCGATCTGTTCGCCTGAGCTCGATCTGGCGGATGCCGCAACCTTCCTGCGCACGACGTCGCGCCCAGTTCTGTACTGGGACAACTACCCGGTCAACGATGTGGCCATGACCGCGGAATTGCATTTGGGTGCGTACCGTGGACGCGATCCACACCTCTACCGGTTCACCCGCGGGATCCTCGCCAATCCGATGGAACGGCCGGAGAGCTCGAAGATCGCCCTGGCCACCATCGCGGACTACCTGTGGGACCCCGAGGGGTATAACCCTGACCGCAGCTGGGCTGCTGCGATCAGCGAGGTTGCCGGCCCACGAGATGCCGCAGCCCTGCGTCTGTTCGCGGACAACGTGCGAACCTCCTGCCTTGAGCAGGCGGACTCCCCCATGCTGTCCGAAGCGCTCCAGACACTGGAGTTCGAGGGTGAATTCGGCGATCCAACTGCCGGGCGCGAAGCGCTGTCCCAACTGGCTCATAGATTCGCCGATGCCGCCGCCCAGCTCTTGGGGGCCGACGTGGAAAATCCGGTACTTGCTGCCGAGATTCGGCCATGGGTCGAGGCCTTCTTGGCCGGTAGCAACCATCTGCTGGAGATGCTCCAGGGCGGGCGTGCCGTAGCCGCTACATACGGCTCGCACCTGCCTCCGCTGGTCTTCGGTGACGTCCTCGACATGTTCGTCAGATCGAGCGCCGACCGTTGACACCACGTGCGACGACACTTAGGTTGGCCAGTAAGTAAGGTCTACTAACTTTAGGTGGTCCAGCGGTGGTGAAGTCGCCTGGTCCTACCGCACCTGACGCTCCTCGGCACGTGGCCGGACCTGCCAGACCTTCACTGCTGCGCACGCTCAACGACGGAGTGGCGCTGCAACTGCTATTGGAGCGTGGCCGGTTAAGCCGCAGCGACATGGTCCGCATCATCGGCGTGTCCAAACCAACCGGGTCGCAGATGCTCGCTCGGCTGGAGTCGGCGGATCTCGTTCGTCCTGTCGGGCTAACCACTGGTCGCCCAGGGCGAGCCGCTCTCTTGTACGAGATCAATCCTCGTGCCGGTTTTGCGGCTGCCCTCGATGTCACCCCACGGGGAATCCAGACCCAGATCGCCGATCTCACCGGTGCCGTGATCGGTGAGTCCGAACTCCGTCGGCCGAGCCGGACAACTGGAAGCGGGCCTAAGAACGCGATCGACGGTCTAGATGGCGCGCTCCTTGATGCTGGCATAGGTCGAGATGAACTGTCTTGCGTCGTTCTGGCTGCGCCCGGCTCATACGACGCAGGTGCCGACCGGATCAGATATGCGCGTCGCCTATACGGCTGGAGCGAAACCGGCCTGCTGCGAACCCTGAAGGTGGAGCTTCAGGTCCCAGTCGTCATCGAGAACGATGTCAATCTCGCTGCCGTCGCAGAGCGGCGGATCGGGGCGGCACAGGACATCGTCGACTTCTTCCTCTTCTGGGTGGGTGACGGCGTGGGTGGTGCTCTGATGCTCGACGATCGTCTCCGCCGAGGTGTGACCGGCGGTGCCGGCGAGATCGCATTTCTCCAGCCCTCGGGAGCGACGGTTGTGCACAACCCAGTACGTGGTGGCACAGGTGCCCTGGAGCAGTGGGCGAGTGGGCGGGAACTCACTGACCTCGCTCATCGCCACGGCCTTCGTGGCGATGACGCAGCCACGCTGGTCGCCCACGCTGTCGAGTCATCCGACTCCTCAGCGGGCGCGTTCATCGATGAACTTGCGCGACGCTACGCCCTCGGTCTTTCGGCCGTGATCGCTCTTGTTGATCCGGAGGCGGTCGTGCTCGCCGGCTCGGTGCTGGCTGCTGGGGGAGAGCTGTTGCGAGCCAGAATCAGCTTTCACCTCCGTGATGTCGCGATTACCAGCCCGCGGCTACTGAGCAGCACCGTTGCGGGCAACCCAGTCCTCGCCGGTGCCCTGCACACAGCCCTTGACCAGACCCGAGCCGCCGTCTTTGGCAAGACATGAAGATCACTGTGGTCGGGGGAGGTTCGACTTACACCCCTGAGTTGGCAGACGGTCTCGGTCGGCTCGGCGACAAGCTCCCAGTGACCGAACTGGTCTTGATGGACACAGATACCCAACGCGTGGAAGTCGTGGGAGGGGTGTGCCAACGAATCCTCGCTGCGCGAGGGAGCGAAGCGCGGGTGATTACGACCTCTCGACTCGAGGAAGC
>JANLWJ010000180.1:0-1967 GCA_031364455.1 Actinomycetes bacterium
TGACGATGCGGCGAGGCCAGCCAAAATATCGTCACTCAGTTCAAAATGAACAAATCGCGCTCGATGTATTCATCCCCGGGGATTTTGGCGTACCCCTTCAGCAGAAAGGACAACAGCCGAGGATCGCGCCGTTCGCGCAACATCGGAATGAATTCCAGCAATCGCGGGTCGATGGTCTTCTTTTCGTAGGATCCCAACGTTTGCCATAGGTAGTGATCGAAAGAATCGTTGACAAGTTCAGGTACGCCCGAGGGAAAAGCCGCCGCGTTCAAAAAGCGAAAATCAAGTGGACCGCCGGAACGGGAACGCCAAATTCGATCCTGATCCAGATGAGACCCGAATCGATGCAATGCGTTGTTCTTTACCTTCTCCCAAAGTAACTCCCCAACGTCGCGCAGCAATCGCGTCTGCCACCCTTGCTTTACACAAAGCGGGGCCTTGAGTTCGTCCATTGAAAGGTCAATGTGGTCGCGGGCGAGGTACGCGAGCCAACGACGCACGTATTCGCGCTGACGAGTGCCATAGCGAAGTTCATGTTGCATCCATTTCCAAAGCACGGGACTCGTTTTTAGGTCGTCTGGGTGGAACCCCTTAAATACCCCCGTGCAATAGAACGTGGCAATCTCTGCGAAGAACGCTTTGGATTGAACATCCAGCTCGCGGCGGAATCGGCGCAGCTCGCGCAGTTGATCGTCGTGATAACTCACGGCGAGCCCTCGCTGCGTAGTTCCCAGATCGCACACGTCGTTAATGTTGATCGTGCTGAGATACCAGTAGTCGAGTCCAACAGTCGCAACGGCCTCCGTCACGAGATGACAGAATGCATAATCCTCCAGGGACTTTCTGGTGATATTGCCGGTGCCAAATTGAATCCTGGGGGCGAGCTCGCAAACGGCGAGGTACCCCCAGATGTGCAAGTAGTCATGCACAGCGAGAAGCAGGTCGGGCAGCAAAAGATCGCCCTCGTTATACTTTCGCGCCGATTCTTTCGGCTCTAGCAACCAGGCGGCAGCTAGGGAATTCGACGCATAAAAAATTCTTTTGGTAAGTGGATTAAACCCGGTCGCGGCGATCGGGCTGACGCGATCGTATTTCCAACTGGAATCGATGGCCCGTGCCGACAGTTGAACTTGCGTGTCGGTCATCAACTGACGGACGAGTGGAACGCGCAAAAGGGATTCCGGATGGAGCTTGCCGAGTTCGGCCGGCAGGGGCCTGAACCGACGAGGCAAGGGCATGAGTCGAGGCATGGGTGGCTTCCAATTGGGGGCTCGAGTGCGTAGCCGCAATTTCACCACGAATGACGTGTCCAAAAGGGATAATCGCGACGAGGAAGCAGGGGTGGTCGCTTGTAGCGGGTGATATGCGTCGGACCTTATCATGCGTTGGTCTCGAATCCTATCCACTCGCGATCTTGCGGAACCGCGGTGACGGCACTGGTGCCCGTGAATATCAGCAGATGGGTCGATTAATGGCGCAGCAGGCAGCGGTCAAAGTCCTGGAGTATTCGGATTGCCGCCGTCGCCAAGGAGGCGATTGAGATTTTGAAGATCAAATCTTGGTTGCCACCGGCGACGCATTGGGCGAAGGTACCGATACTAAAGTACTGGCGATGCAGAGACTTTCTGCGGTGCACGCAGTGCATTTAGACGGCGTCGCGGTCGCGTCTGGCCGGTGTAATTCAAGTGAAAATTCACCGTGAATCACGCTTGCGTAAACCTGCCCTCGGGCATAAGCTTGTAACGATATTGCACTATAGGAATTTCAGTTCCGCTATTTTCTTTCAGGCCGTAGCGGCGCATCCGGCAAGCAGGCTTGGATTCTTCAAGGGAGTATCGAATATGGCAGGTTCAAGCAAGACTGATGCCGCAAAAAAGCCGACGGATGTTTCCGATAAAAAGCCAGAGGACAAAAAGAATCCTCCTACTGACGGTCAGATTTCCAACGAAGACCTGGATAAAGTTTCG
>JANLWJ010000206.1:0-2620 GCA_031364455.1 Actinomycetes bacterium
CAGCGCCTTCATCTCGGCGGCGGAACCATCGGATCGGGTCACTGGAGCCCTTCAAGGGCCGCTGAAAGATCTCCAGACCAGGTGGTGGCTCCCATGGTTGGTGAGCGCGTCTCGCTTCCCGTCGCCGCCACCGTGCCGCCACGTCAGCCGGGGCGCGGCGGATCTCGCGATCGATGTAGCGCACCACGAGAATGCCCAACTCCTCCTCGAACCACTCCTGACGCAGCTTCTCGGACCAGATGGGCTCGACAGGCGCCGTCGGTCCGTCGTACTTTCCCCGACCGTCAGCTTCCCCGGCGATTCCGAGACCGTCCCACCAGTGGTCGGGCCTGACCTCCACCTCACCCAGCCGAAGGTTCACATTGCTCCACGGTCGCGGAACCCTTTGCAGCATGAGCTCGCCACGCCCACGCGACTCGAGCGGCGACTCGGAGTGCGCATCACCCCAGTCGAGGGTTTGGCGTGCTCGATGACAGCCGGTGACTGAACCGAGACCCTCAAGGATTGCTGCCATCAGGTAGGGATCAGCTCCGCGACGCAATGCGGCGTCGACCGTGATGAGTGCTTCTGGGGTGGGAAGGTCGAGCGCGATATCTACAGCGGTTCGCTCGAGGTTGGTGACCGGCACCCCGTTCACCATGACGATCTGCCGCGGGTCAGGGAACCGGCGGATGACTCGGGCGCCTTTGAGCGCCGAGGCGTGCGGTAGACGCAGTATCTCTGGGATTGGCGGGACCTGTGACACGGGCAGGCCCAACGCAAGCGCGGCCGACCTTGACCCCGTCACGCTGCCCTTGCCCACGACGGCGGACACTGCCCGCAGGTGCTCAGAGCGTTGTCGTTGCCACCGATCATCGCTGGCGCCACTCCACGGCAGCACGTAGTACCCGCGACCCTGGCGGTGCAGCAGTCCCCTGCGCAGCATGCGGTTGAGGGCGGCGCGATCCACCCCCCAACTCTCAAGCTGTGCCCGCCGCGCCCCGCCTCCGACGACCAGCAGTTGTTGGACGGCGAAGGCGGAGACGTCGTCCGGGTCGAGGTTCACGCATGCACCATCGACTGACTGACGCCTTCGCGCAGGAAATTGCCGCAGCTGTGGACAGCGCTGCTGGCGATGGCGGCGGGGCCAGGAGTGCCTATGTGAGCGTTAGGTACATGCGAGGAGCTCTGAAAGCCCTTCAGATGTACCGAACGCTCACATGTGTGTTCACGGGGGGCGCTAGCGTGGCGGGATGACCTCAGGAGAGCTGACCCGACTGGCGGACGCCGTCCGCGAGAGGCGTGTGAGCGCCGCTGAGCTGGTGGCCGAGGCGTTGAGTCGGATCGACCAGCATGACGGCGCGATCAATGCGGTGGTTGCTCGGTGTGACGACGTCGCCGAGCAGGCGGCAGCAGCTGTGGACGCCGCGGTCGCCGCCGGCCACGACCTCGGCCCGCTGGCGGGTGTTCCGGTGCTGGTCAAGGACCTCGAGGACGTCGAAGGGATGGTCACCACCCAGGGTTCGCTGCTGCTGGTTGACGCACCTCCGGCTCCCGCGCACGGAACAGTTCCGCAGCGGCTGGTCGACGCCGGTGCCGTCATCGTCGGTAAGACGAACCTCCCAGAGTTCGCTACTGAGGGGTACACCGAGAACCTGGTGTTCGGAACCACCGGCAACCCGTGGCGGCTCGAGTACTCACCGGGCGGGTCAAGCGGCGGAAGTGCCGCTGCTGTGGCGTCCGGCATGGTGCCGATCGCGACGGCGACTGACGGTGGCGGCTCGATCCGGATCCCTGCAGCCTTCTGTGGGCTGGTCGGTATCAAGCCCACCCACGGCGTCATCGGACGGTGGCCGGCACCAGACTGGATCGACATGTCCACCGAAGGCCCGTTCGCCACGACCGCCGATGACCTGGCGCTGCTCTGGCAGGTGATGGTCGGCCGGATCGATGGTGACCCTGGCGCGTTGCCACCGCTGATGCTCGACGGGGTGGTCGAGGCGTCACCGGTGCGTCGGGTGTTCGTCGTTGACCGGTTCGCGGCCGATGCGGAACTGCCCGAAGACGTGCGCCAACCATTCGGGGCTGCGGTGAAGCAGATGGGCGATCTGCTCGGCGTCGAGCCGAATCGGATCAGTGCGCGCGACCTGTGCGCCGATGTCGATGTGGACGATGACTGGTTCACCATTGCGACCGCCGAGCACGTCGCCCGGCTCGGGCGCGAGTGGGTGGTGCAGGGCCTGGAGCGGATGCACCCGGCTGCCCGCGGGTTCATGGAGTGGGGGCTAGGGATAGGCGTCGATCAGTATTTGGCCGCGCGACGCCGGCGCTTCCTGCTGGTGAGGTCACTTGACGCGCTGCTCGGTGACGATGGTGTGCTGCTCAGTCCGGTGAACGCGGCCGCGGGTTGGCTGGCCGACGGTCGGATGAGCTCTGTCGACGAGCCTGGGATGCTGCCGCCCGATGTGTTCAACACTCCTTACACCAACATCAGCGGACATCCGACGCTCTCGTTGCCAGCGGGCATGACCGACATCGGAGTCCCCTTCGGGCTGCAGGTGGCCGGGCCTCGGTACCGCGACGGGATGCTGCTCGAGCTCGCCCGTCGGTGGGAGCAGGCGTACCCGTGGCCGCGGGTAGC
>JANLWJ010000208.1:0-2862 GCA_031364455.1 Actinomycetes bacterium
CTTGCTCTTCTCCTCGTGTTGGCGGGCCTTCTCCATCGAGCCGATCACGATGCCGATGAGCAAGTTGAAGACGACGAAGGCTGCAAGCAGCACATACGACACGAAGAAAACCGGCGCATAGGGGCTCACTTGCTCCGCCTCGGCAAGATATGTCGGGAAGTTCTCCAGGGTCAGCAGGATGAACAGCGTGAGCATCGCCTGGCCAAGTGTTCCCCAGGCCTCCGGCAGGGCCTCACCGAAGATCGCCCACCCGACCATGCCGTAGACAAACATCAGCACCAGTGTCAGCACCACCATGCTGAATACCGAAGGTACCGACTTCACGACTGTGAGAACCAGAATGCGGGCATCGGGAAGGAACCGTACGAGTCTGGCAATACGGGCGAGGCGCAGTATCCGCATCAGCTGGGCCTGCTCGCGTACTGCAGGAATGGCGACCGAACCAATGATGATCAGATCGAATACATTCCAACCGCTACGAAAGAAATCCTGGGGGCGCTTGCCGTACGAGGCGAAGCGCAGGATGAGCTCAGCAACAAAGACGAGATAGAACGCGCCATTTAGCTTCAGCAAGGTCGAACCGTGCGCTTCGACAACTCCCGGGTACGTCTCCAGGCCGAGTACGACCGCGTTCGCGACGATCACCGAGGCGATGATTCCGTTGAACCGATCCGAGTCGACCAGCCGAGCCAGCCGCCCCTGGCGCGAACTCTTCGTCAACGTCGAGACTTTCACGGAAGGGCCCTTCGTAACCGGTCGCAACGCGACCTACCGGTGCGACGGTCTCCCTCACCCGATCATCTGGGCGGCGCTCCGGATGGCCATGGGGCCACCGAACTGACGAAGTCGCGCTTGACGAGGTACTCCCCAAGGCTGAACGTTATCGTCAGGCCGATCGGTCAGCAATTCCGCCTGGGAGACCTGCGTTGCTGCCGGTCGCCTCAGCGAGCCGCAGCAAAGGCCGAAACGGCGCGGTCGACGTCTTCATCGGTGTGGGCAGCCGATAGCTGCACCCGAATCCGAGCTTGCCCGTGCGGCACGACCGGGAACGAGAACGCCACCGCGTAGACACCCGCATCCCATAGTCGCTGTGCGACACCGCTTGCTGCAACGGCGTCACCGAACATCACCGGCACGATGGCATGCTCACCGGGGAGTAGCTCAAACCCCGCTTCGGCCATGCCCGACCGGAACCGGGCTGCGTTGCGCTCGAGTTGGCGTCGAAGGTCGTCAGAGTCGGCAAGGATGTCGAGAACAGCCAACGAGGCCCCGGCCACCGCCGGTGCTACGGAGTTGGAGAACAAGTAGGGGCGAGCACGCTGCTTCAGCACCGCAACAACCTCGCGGCGAGCAGCAACATATCCGCCACTCGCGCCGCCAAGGGCCTTGCCAAGCGTGCCGGTCAGGATGTCGATCCTGTCCTCGACGCCGTAACGCGCCGGCGTCCCGCGGCCGCCTTCGCCGACGAACCCAACAGCGTGCGAGTCGTCGACCATCACCAGCGCGTCGTAGCGGTCGGCAAGCGCGCAGATCTCATCGAGCGGCGCGTAGTAACCGTCCATTGAGAAGACGCCGTCGGTAACGATCAATCGGTAGCGCGCGTCTACGGCTTCCTGCAGGCGCACCTCCAGCTCTGCCATGTCGCGGTTGGCGTAGCGGTAACGCTGCGCTTTGCAGAGCCGAACGCCGTCGATGATGCTCGCGTGGTTGAGCGCGTCAGAGATCACCGCGTCGCGCTGATCGAAGAGCGCCTCGAACACTCCCCCGTTGGCATCGAAACAGGACGGGAACAAGATGGTGTCTTCCTGGCGAAGCCACGAAGACAGCCGCTCCTCAAGCTCACGGTGGATGTCCTGCGTGCCGCAGATGAAGCGGACCGACGCCATTCCGAAACCGCGCTCCTGCAAGGTCTTTGAAGCGGCCGCAACCACGCGCGGATCGTCGGCCAGCCCGAGGTAGTTGTTGGCGCACAGGTTGAGAATCTCGCGGCCGGTCTCATCCCGGACGTGTGTCCCCTGCGGGCTCGCCAATATGCGCTCCGGCTTGAAAACGCCAGTCTCCTTCATCTCCGAAATGCGAGACGAGAGCTCAGTTCTCAAGGATTCCAGCACGTCACACCTCCGACCAGTCCAGTAGAACCTTGCCGCAACGTCCGCTCGAAGCAGTGTCGAACGCCTCTTCGAACTGGTGGTACGGAAAACGGTGCGTGATCACCGGCGAGATATCCAGCCCAGCGGCGACCAGGACTGACATCGCGTACCAGGTCTCGTACATCTCGCGCCCGTAGATGCCCTTGATGGTGAGCATCGACGTGATCGTCTTCATCCAGTCGAAGGGTGCCTCATCACTGCTCGGAAGACCAAGCAAGGCAATCCGCCCACCGTTGGCCATCGTCTCTAGCATGCTCGAGAGGGCCGACGGGGCGCCGGACATCTCCAGACCGACATCCCAACCTTCCTTCATGCCCAGCTCGGTCATGACGTCGCTGAGTTCGCGCTGTGTTGGGTCGACGGCCAACGTGACTCCGGTGCTGCGGGCCAGCTCGAGCCGGTAGGGGCTGACGTCAGTGACCACCACGTGGCGGGCACCGGCATGCCGAGCCACTGATGCGGCCATGATGCCGATCGGGCCGGCTCCAGTGACCAGCACGTCCTCACCGAGCACCGGAAACGCCAGCGCAGAGTGCACCGCGTTGCCGAACGGGTCGAAGATGGCCGCCACCTCGACATCCAGGGCAGCGGGGTGACGCCACACATTCCCGGCGGGGACCGAGATGTACTCGGCGAAACCGCCGTCGCGATGCACGCCCACCCCCTTGGTGTTCGGGCAGAGCTGTCGGCGACCGGCGCGGCAGTTGCGGCA
>JANLWJ010000196.1:0-2300 GCA_031364455.1 Actinomycetes bacterium
TCGACGACCAGGCCGACCCGCTTGCTGCCGTCGATGGCGTCGGTCGATCTGCAGATGCGACCGAATGACGGAGTGTGACGCGGTGGTGTCGACGATGACGACGCCTCGCTGACTGCGAAGCGCCAGCCATCGACAGTGCCGTCGGCCGGGCGTCGACTGGCGCCTTGGCTGGAGAACGACCAGTCGCTGTCACCACCGAGCCAGTACGCCCAGAAGCGGTAGGACGTCGCATCGGCGGGTGCCGCCCCCCAGGTCCCGAGCACCGCGAGCGTCGCGAAGAGCGCCGTGAGGACAGCGGCTCCGCGGAGCGTGAGTGATCGGGACCGGAAGGCCTTCATGTCAGCCGGCGAGCGTCCGCGAATCGAGAATGTCGCGCACCGGGTTGGTGGAGCCGACCGAACGGGGATCGCCTTCGGTTGCGTACGCGGCCAGGACCAAAGCTGCGGCGGCTGCTGGACGGACGGCGTCCTCGGCATCCCGGGTGAACGCGACAGCGTTGGTCGCCAGTGTCGTCATGCCTGACGCGACCTGCTCGGATCCGTATCCGGCAGCCACGAGTGAGAGCACTGCGTTGGCGGTGCTACCCAGGTCGGTGCCTGGGCCGAAGTCACCGGGGATTCCACCTTCGTTGTCGCTGATCGTCCTGCCCAGGTATCCAGCAGCGACGGCCGACGCGCTCGGCTGCGTCCCTTCCTTGGGGCAGGCCAACGCAGGCAGAGTTCCCGCGGCGACGGCCGGTTCCACCGGAAGCGTCGATCCCGCGAGCGCTTGTGTGGCCTGACTGGTCGCGAAGTTGTTGGCGACGAGCGGCGTCTCGTCCTGGTAGTCGAGCGCTCCGCGGTCGGCGACGTCGGCCGAGCAGCGCAGCTGCAGCCCACGAAGGAACTCTGGACCGGTGTGGCGCTTGGCGACTGTGGCCGGGTCGATGTTCATCGCGATGAGCGCCTGGATGACAAGGCCGGTGCTGTTTGAGTCTGGCCCCCAACCGGTGCTGTACTCCCACCCACCCGAGCCGGTCTGCTGGTCGAGCAGCCAGTTAACGGCGTCACGCGCCGCTCCGCCTTCACCAAGACGCTTAAAGGCGATGGTGGCCAGCGCCGTTGCGTTGCTGTCGCCGACGCCGCACGCGGCGGTGAGGTCGGCCCGAAACGAGGGGAATCGGCCGTTGTCGCACTGCTGGCGCTTGAGCCAGCGCACCGAGGCTGCTGGGACGCGGGCGCCCGCGGTGTCGAGCGCGATGAGCGAAATGCTCTGGCGGTAGACGCCGTCGTAGGTGGCGTCCTGCTGGCCGAACAAGCCGATGGTGGCCTTGTCGGTGGAGGTGGCCGCACGCTGCGCGGTGCCGGCAGCGCCGGCGTTAGGCGCGCCAATGAGCAGACTGCTCGCGACCGCAGCCGCGATGGTGGTGCCGACAATCCGGCGGGTGGTGCTGTGCATGAGATGCCTCTCGGGTGAGCGATCCCCGGAGCATTCCCGAACGCCACCGACGTAAACGCCCCTGAGCCACCTCACGGTGACGAACAGGGGCGCGGACGGGCAGTGAGCCCGGGCTCCGCCCCGTAGGCCTCGACGGAAATAAGGGAGCCGCTCGCCTCTCGTCGGGTATTCCGGCTTGCCGCGAACCGCTGAAGGGGCGGTGCCCCTGGAGCGGACGGCCTACGGTTGCGGGTCAGCGCCGGAATTCGACCGGACTTCCCCCGCCGACAGGCGGTTTAAGTTGTGGGCGTGATCTGATCACACCCGGGTGGTCGGCGTCAAAGAACTCGCCGACTCGCGGCCGAACGGAACGGAGTGTTCTTTCATGGTCTGGGTGTTTCGGTACCAAAAAAGTGATGGCGCTGACGCCGCTGCGCCCGACGCCGGCGAGCCGCCGACGTTTGGCACGCAGTCGGACGCCGAGAGCTGGATCGGCGAGGAGTGGCAGATGCTGCTCGACGCCGGCGTCGACGCGGTGTCCCTCTTCGAGGACGATCGCGAGGTGTACGGCCCGATGTCCCTGCACCCGCCAGCGCCGTAGCGCGGTGGACGACCAGCGCCCGGTCCACTCGCCGGCTCACCGACCTCGAGATGCGACTTGTGTGAGCTGAAAGGTGATCCCTGACCCCCTCGGCTCACACAACTCTCACCTCGGCGTCCGACGGCATCGTGCCGACGCGGCTACTAGGCCCTCGGGTCGGGGCTCTCGGTCTTGGCGGGGTCGCGCTCGACGACTTCGCCGAGCACGGTGTCGATCCGGTCCATCAGCTCGAGCTCGAGGCGGACGCCAGATGCCCCGGCGTTGTCCTTGACCTGCTCTGGAC
>JANLWJ010000214.1:0-3221 GCA_031364455.1 Actinomycetes bacterium
CGGGACCACCGTCACGTTGGTCCCTTCGCCGGCGCCAGGTGAGATAGGGAAGATCACCGACGACGCGATCAACGAGGCGGTCGACATTATCTCCGCTCGCGTTAACGGGGCCGGGGTTGCCGAGGCTGAGGTGGCAGCGCAAGGCAGCGGTGAGCAAGCCGTCATCGTGGTTTCGGTCCCTGGGCTCACCGAGGACGACTTGGTCGAGCAGCTGGGCCAGACGGCGAGCTTGGGCTTCCGTCCGGTCCTTGACGCGCAGCCGAGCGTTCCCCCGGTGCCGACGCCCTCCCCGAGCACCACGGACAAGACCGGGGACAAGAACGACAAGCAGAACTCCGGGCAGCAGGGCGGCGGCAACGGCTCGCTCGTTCCTCGCGTTGGCCAGGATGCGTCCGCGGCTGGCGCGGTGACGGGTAAGAACGACCAGGGGAACCAGAGCCAGTCACCCAAGCCATCGGGGCAGCCGACGGATGCACCGATCCAGACACCGACGCCGGTGGCACCAGGAGCCGCCGACGTCTCGCCAGAGCTGCAGCAGCAGTACGCCGAGCTCGACTGCTCCGACCCCGAACAGCAGAACGTCGGTGCTGACTTCTCCGACAAGGATCCGGCGATCGCCTGTGACCGTAATGGCTTCGAGAAGTTCCTGCTCGGACCGGTCGCTGTCCCCGGATCAGACGTTGACACGGCGCAGGCAAACCTCAGCCAGAACTCCGCAGGATGGATCGTAAGTCTGGACTTCAACGGCGACGGCACCAAGGCGTTCGGCGAGATCACCGCGGAGATGGCGCTCCAGCCCCCGGACTCGCCAGCGAACCGCTTCGCCATCGTGCTGGATGGGGTCGTTGTCTCAGCCCCCGGTGTCAATGAGGCGATTCCGGG
Source organism: Actinomycetes bacterium (assembly GCA_031364455.1). Lineage (GTDB taxonomy): Bacteria > Actinomycetota > Actinomycetes > JAHEKZ01 > JAHEKZ01 > JAHEKZ01. The sequence continues at coordinate 883 of JANLWJ010000214.1, forward strand.
CGGACAGGCCGAGATCTCGGGTCAGTTCACGCAGGAGGAGGCGCAAGACCTGGCGAACGTGCTGAAGTTCGGTGCCCTGCCGCTGACCTTCGAGATCGGCGAGCGCAACACGATCTCTCCGACGCTGGGCGAGGACCAGCTTCAGGCCGGGCTCATCGCCGGAGCGCTGGGGCTGGCGCTGGTCGTTATCTACCTGCTCTTCTACTACCGGGCGCTGGCCCTCGTTGCGGTCTCCAGCCTCGTCATTGCCGGATTCTTGGTGTACGGCGCGGTGGTCATCCTTGGCGAGACCTTGGGGTTCACGCTCACCCTCGCCGGTGTTGCGGGTTTGATCGTCGCCATCGGAATCACCGCAGACTCGTTCATCGTCTACTTCGAGCGAATACGAGACGAGGTCAGGGACGGCCGCTCACTTCGCGCCGGCCTGGAGTCTGGATGGGTGCGTGCCCGTCGGACCATCGTGGCTGCCGACTTCATCTCGCTCATCGCCGCCGTCGTGCTGTGGGTGCTGTCGGTCGGTGGGGTTCGAGGCTTCGCTTTCACGCTCGGACTCACCACGCTGATCGACCTTCTCGTGGTGTTCCTCTTCACCAAGCCACTGGTGTCGTTGCTGGCGCGCACGAAGTTCTTCAACAGCGGCAGCAAGTGGTCGGGTCTGTCTCCAGAGCGGCTGGGAGCCAAGCCGAAACCCGAACCCGCTGGCAAACCTGGACGCAAGATAGTGAAGGAGGCCTGACATGAATCGCTTTCATAGCTTGACGTCGGGCCTCTACCGCGGCGACATCTCGTTCGACTTCGTTGGCCGTGCCAAGCAGTGGTACATCCTCTCGGTGGTGCTGCTCTTGATCGCCCTTGCGTCGCTGTCGATCAACGGTCTGAAGTTCGGCGTCGAGTTCTCCGGCGGTGCCGTCTTCGCTGTGCCCAGCGAAACCTGCACTGTCACGACGGCGCGCGACGCCGCCGCGGCTGTGGTGCCCGAGGGCGATCCGATCGTCACAGAGCTGAACGGCTCGAGCGGTCGGCAGGTGAAGGTGCAGACCGTCGACCTCACGCCCGCCGAGACGGGAGCAGTGAGCACGGCCATCGCCGAGGCCTGCGATGTGCCGCTTGCGGAGGTGTCAACACAGGTCATCGGCCCGTCCTGGGGTGAGCAGATCACCGAGAAGGCACTGACCGGGCTTGCGGTCTTCCTGGTGCTGATCGTCATCTACCTGTCGATCACCTTCGAGTGGCGGATGGCCATCGCTGCACTCGTCGCGCTCTTCCACGACGTCTTCATCACCGTTGGCATCTACTCGCTCAGCGGCTTCGAGGTGACGCCGGCCACCGTGATCGGGGTGCTCACCATCCTCGGATACTCCCTCTACGACACCGTCGTCGTCTTCGACAAGGTGAAGGAGAACACCCGGGGTATCCAGTCCACGAGCAAGATGACATATAGCGAGGCAGCCAACCTCGCGGTCAACCAGACCCTGGTGCGGTCCATCAACACCTCGATCGTCGGGCTGCTTCCCGTCGCGAGCCTGCTCTTCGTCGGCGCCTATGTGCTTGGTGCCGGCACCTTGAAGGACCTTGCACTGGCCCTCTTCGTTGGAATCGCGGTTGGCACCTACTCGTCCATCTTCATCGCCACGCCGGTGTTGGCCCAGCTGAAGGAGCGTGAGCCGGCGATGCAGGCCCTGGCCAAGCGCGTCAACGCGCGCCGCAGTGGTGGTCGGGATGCCGGCAAGGCTGCCGGGGACGCGGCGGGGTCGGTCGATGGGGGCGAGGCCGAGGTCGGCGCCGGCGTCGGCTCACCCGCAAGGGGTCCACGCAACCAGCCCAAACGCAAGCCGAAGAAGAAGCGCTAGCTCGTCGGCTCCACGACCTGCACGGTGGTGAGCGTTAGACTGACGGCCTAGACGACGACGGGTTCAGGCGATGACAGGCGGGTGATCGTGACCGACGAGTCGGCAGGTGCCGCGGTACGGACCGAGCGCGCGACGACGCCGCACCCCGACCAGCCGCAGACGCGCGTGCGAGCAGCGCTGGCTCGCCTCGGTGGGGGACACCGTACGAGCTACCCCGAGCTGGAGCCGGTCTTCCGTTCAGTGCGTGCCGTCCACCCCAAGGCCGACCTCAAGATCATCGAACGTGCCTACGAGGTGGCCGAGGAGAAGCACCGCACCCAGCTGCGACTAAGTGGCGAGCCCTACATCACCCATCCGCTTGCCGTGACCCAGATTCTCGCTGATCTGGGGATGACGCCGCCAACGCTCTGCGCCGGGCTACTGCATGACACCGTTGAAGACACCGACTACCCCCTCGACGACCTTCGCTCGGACTTCGGCGATGAGATC
>JANLWJ010000249.1:0-3748 GCA_031364455.1 Actinomycetes bacterium
AACGGGGCCGGGAAGACCACAACCCTGGAGATTTGCGAGGGGTTGCGCACCCCCGATGCCGGAACTGTCGAGGTGCTGGGACGGGGTCCGAGGGATGCGTCCTTGCGATCCCGGGTCGGCGTCATGCTGCAAGAAGGTGGCGTCTACGGCTCGGTGACCCCCCGCGAAGCCCTCCGCCATGCCTCCTCCCTGTACCAAGACGCGCACCCCGCTGCTGACCTGATCGATGCGCTCGGTCTGGGCGAGGTGGCCAGCGTTCCAACGCGTCGGCTCTCCGGGGGCCAGCGACAGCGCCTCGGGGTGGCACTCGCCATCGTGGGGCGACCCGAGCTGGTCTTCCTGGACGAGCCGTCAGCTGGCCTGGACCCACAGTCAAGACGAGCGGTGTGGGACCTCATCGACGCGCTCCGCACGGCAGGAGTTGCCGTCATCCTCACCACGCACTACCTCGAGGAAGCCGAGCAGCTGGCCGACCACGTGGTGATCGTCGACCACGGACGTGCCATCGCGGCTGGTCGTCCCCAAGACCTTGTCTCGTCGGCAGCCTCGTCAGCGTTGCGCTTCACCACTAGGGCGGGGCTGGACATCTCGGTCCTCCAGAGTCGACTGCCACCGGTCAGCACAGCTGCCGAGACCGCACCGGGTACTTACCTCGTCACGACTCCGCGCCTGACGGACGCCATCGAACAGGTCTCGCTGTGGTGCGCGGACAACGGCGTCGCGCCGACCAGCATCAACTCTGAGCAGCGAACGCTCGAGGACGTCTTCCTCGACCTGACCGGGAACGAGCTCCGGCCATGACGATCGACGTCACCCCGCGGCCATCGGCCGCACCAAGACGCACCAGGGTCCTCGCGCACACCCGCCTCGAGCTCACAATGCTGATGCGTAACGGTGAACAGCTCCTGCTCACTGTCGTTCTGCCGGTCGGCCTGCTCTTGGTGCTGACGCTTACCCAGATCATCGATGTCGGCGGCTCCAGCCGGGTAGATCGCCTCGACATCGTCGTCCCGAGCATGTTTGCGCTCGCCGTTCTGTCCACGTCCTTCACCGCCTTGGCGATCCAGACCGGCTTCGAGCGGCGGTACGGGGTGCTGCGCCGCATCGGCACAACGCCGCTCGCCCGCATGGACGTGCTGACCGGCAAGGCGGTCGCCGTACTGGCGATCGAAGCCGCCCAGGTGGCCGCCTTGGGCGGACTCGGATTCGCCCTGGGCTGGCGCCCTGACCCGGTGGGTGTTGCCTTGGTCGTGCCGCTGGTTCTCCTGGGCAGCGCCACGCTGGCCGCGCTGGCGCTGCTACTCGCCGGCGTCGTCCGTGCCGAGGCGACGCTGGCAGTCGCCAACCTGGCCTATCTGGTCCTGGCCAGCGCAGGGGTGGTCGTCCCAGTCGACAAAGCGCCGGCCAGCGTTCAACCGATCATCGAACTGCTCCCCTCGGCAGCTCTGGCCGAGAGCCTGCGCGTTGCGACGATGAGCGGCGCCGTCGAGTGGTCGCTGGTCGCTGTGCTCGTCGTGTGGGGGGTCGCCGGGGCGGTTTCGGTCAGCCGTTGGTTCCGCTGGGACTGACCGGCCGGGTCGGCAGCGGAGCATGGCGGAAAACTTGTTCACACGTTGTGCATCCATGGGAGTGGAGTCGGGCGAAGGAGGGGCATCAGACGGTCAGCCGATCGGGCACCGTCACCGACGAGGGAGTTCTTATGTCAGCATCGCGAACCCGTCGCGCAGCACTTGCGGTAGCGCTGGCTGCGCCGGTAGCACTGTTCCCCCTATCTGCGGCCAACGCCGCAGACGACGCCCAGGTCTCGGTCCTCCACGGCATCCCTGACCTCACCGTTGACGTCTACGTCAATGGTGACCTGACTCTGGACGACTTCAAGCCAGGTGACCTCGCCGGACCGTTGGCTCTTCCCGCCGACACCTACTCCATCGAGATCACAGACAAGGACGACAAGAAGACCGTCCTGCTCGGACCGGCCGACGTTGCGGTCGAGGCCGGTGGCAACTACACGATCGTGGCCAACCTCGATGCCAAGGGCAACCCGACGGTCACCCCGTTCGAGAACGACATCTCCGAGGTCGCTGCCGGTGAAGCTCGTGTCACCGTTCGGCACGTGGCCGCCGCCCCCAAGGTGGACATCGAGGCTAACGGCGATGTTCTCGCCCCCGGGCTCGTCAACGGTGATGAGGCAGTGGCAGATGTGCCAGCCGACACCTACGACGTTGCGATTGTTCCTGCCAGCGGCGGTGCCGCAGTGTGGGAAGAGAATGTTGATCTTGCCGAAGGCGTGAACACCATTGCCTACGCATGGGGATCGCTGGAGGACGGCTCGTTCGCTGTCGCGGTCCAGACGATCGATGGCCTGCACTCCGCCCCTGGCGCAGTGGACGCTGGTGAGGTCGGGCTCGCAGACAGCGGTTCCGGTACCAGCACGTGGCTGATCGGCGCGCTGGTGGGCTCGCTCCTCGTTGGCTCGGTCGCAGCGGTGCGGCTGGTCCAGGTCCGCAGCTAGCCTCTACCGCCATGCGTTGGACACGCTCCACTGTCACTGCGGCGGCCGCTCTTGCGGTCGCCGCAGTGACAGCTGTGTTGGCGGGTGTCGCTCTGGCCACCGCCGAGGGTGATGAGCCACCACAAGAGTTCGGTGTCAGTGCACCAAACCAGGCGGCATCGGACCGGCTCAACGCGCCAGTCCCGGTGCAGCCCAAGACCACCCGCGAAACACCAGCCCCAACACTGCCGCCTCGTCAAGTGCAAATCCGGGCGATCGGCGTTCGGGCACCGGTCGTGCCAACGGGCGTCACCAGGACAGGGAATGCCGAGATCCCGCGCGATGGCGATGTCGTCGGCTGGTACGAGTTCGGCAGCACTCCCGGTGACCGACGGGGAAGCGCCGTCCTGATCGGACACCGAGACACCGAGGCGGAGGGACCCGGTGCCCTCTTTGACCTCGACGCCCTGCAACCCGGCGACACGATCGAAGTAGCGGTCGGGCGCAAGCAAGAGAGCTATGAGGTGGTCGCACTTCGTAGTATCAGCAAGGACGGCCTTCCCGACTCGCTCTTCCGGCGGGGTGGTCCCCACCAGCTCGTCGCGATCACCTGCGGCGGTGCCTTCATCCCCGAGGCCGGCGGATACCAAGAGAATCTCTTCGCCGTCGCAGTCCCGGTGGACCGATGAGTTCATCTACCGTCCTGCCGTTCCCACCCCGCGCTACCGTGAGCGTCGTGGATCCTGAACCAGCGCCGGACGGCTCCGAGGGTGGAGTTTCCGGTACGCCGCATGAGGCGGCCACCGACGCCGCCGTAGGCGTGGCCTTCGCCGACGGCCAGGAGTGGGCACTGGAAGAGGCTTACCGACGATGGGGATCACTGATCCACGCCGTGGCGCAACGGGCCACCGGAAGCCCCCACGACGCCGATGACATCGCTCAGGCCGTCTTCGTATCGGCCTGGCGCGGGCGCCACCGCTATACCCCGGACTACGCAGCTCTTCCCGCTTGGCTGTTGGGCATTACGAAGCGCCGAATCGCCGACCACTGGGATTCCCGCACCCGCGAACAACGCCGAATTGATGCGGCAGGACATGCATCCGAATCGACCCCAGCGACCGAAGGCAGTGTGGAGAAGGTCGCTGACCGAGTGCTCATCGCTGACGAGCTCTCGAGGCTCGAGCAGCCCCAACGCCAGATCATGGAACTCGCGTTCTTCGACGACCTGACACACCATCAGATCGCCGAGCGGCTCGC
>JANLWJ010000253.1:0-5369 GCA_031364455.1 Actinomycetes bacterium
TCCTTTGGCGTCGTTGGCCCGCGACAGGATGCGGCGCTGCTGGCGGGCGTCCTTGGCCCAGACGTCGTCGCGCGAATGCGGCGGCACCTGCACCATGACCACGCCAGGCTTGACGAAGCGACTGGTCGCATCGATGTGGTCGTCGGTGATGTCCTTCCCGCGCAGCCCCGGTACCCAGATCATCGACTTCGCGCCGTACTCGGCCAGAAGCTCGCGCTCGATCTGTCGCTTGGTCTTGCCCGGGTTGCGGTTGTCGTTGATCCAGGAGCTCTCGGTCGCCATCAGGGTGCCGTCACCGTCATTCTCGATGCCGCCGCCCTCACCGATGATGTCGGCGATCTCGAAGCGCGCAGACGCACGTCGGGCCACGCCCCCGGCAACCAGTTCGTCATTGGCGTGCACCTGCTTGTCACCCCATCCGTTGAACCCCAGCCCGATTGCACCCAGCGACCCGGTCCTTGCCTGCCGGAAGATCGGACCGGAGTCGCGCATCCAGCAGTCGTCGACGGGGATGGTGTCGATCACCTTGACGTTGGGCCCACACCAGCGACGGGCCTTGCGCGCCGCGTCACGGTCTCTGGCGCACATCACGACCGGTTCGTAGTGAGCGACGGTTCGGGCGATCAAGGCGATATCCTTCTGGATTCCCGGCAGCCAGTTGCCCCAGATCGCCCAGCTCGACGGCCAAGCCATCCACGTTCCGCGGTGCCGGACGTCCTCAGCGGGGACGCGCCAGGTTCGACGCAGCTCGTCGTCAACAGCCGCGGCGACGGGAGTCTCACTGACGGTGCACGCCGCGAGCGACCCCACGGCAACAGCCAGGAACGTTCGCCGGGATAGCTGCCGAGCGGTCGGCCCCCCCAGCATCGTCGGCATTCGGTACCAAGGTCATGCCTCCACCCCCAACAGGTCGCGGGCAACGCCCGTCACGATGTCGATCAGCTGCGGACGCGTCACCGTGTCGCTTCCGAGTGCGAGCTGCACCGACAGTCCGTCGGTCAGCGCAGACAGAACCGAGACGGCGCGACCGGAGTCAGCGGTGTGGAAGGCACCCTGGGCAGTGCCGTAGGCAATGACCTCGGCCATCTGCTGGCGCCACCAATCGTCGAGCTGGCGCTGGACCTCAGCCAGCTCGGGGTCGGCGGCGGCGTTGGCCCACACCTCGAACCAGAGCAACCAGCCAGGGTCCTTGGGTCCGGACGCGGCAGCAAGCTCAATGAGCGCAGCGAGCCGGTCCCACGCATCGTCGTGGCGCCGCAACGCCGCGTGGACCTCCGTCTGAAACTGCTCCTCGCTCTGGCCGATGGCGCGTACCAGCAGCTCGGCCTTGGACGGAAAGTAGTAGGTCACGTGCCCGACGCTCATCCCGGCACGGTCGGCGACGTCGGCCATCCGCAGCTGAGCCAGCCCCTGTTCAGCGATCAGCTCAGCGGCAGCCGTCACCACCGAGAGCTCCCGCTCAGCGCCCTTCGACCGTCGCTGCGTCATGGCTACCTAGTCAGACGCGCGCTGGCGGGCCGACGGGGATCTGTTGGGTGATGCAGTGCGGACCGCCACCACCCAAGGCGATGACCTCACCCGGAACGCCAACGACCTCTCGTCCGGCATGCAGCCCGGCGATGAGCTCGAGCATCGCCGCGTCACTGTTCGCCCCGCTGACAGGAACGATGACTCCCCCGTTGGCGATGTAGTAGTTGCAGTAGGCCTTGGAGTTGCCAGGCCCCGCGTCCAAGATCGCGACGTCGAGGTCGCGGCCTGCGGCGTCGGTGACTCCCTTGAGCGCCTCGAGGTTCCGCTGGCCCGACTCGTACTCCGAAGCGTCGGGGCTGCTCGGCGCCTCGAGCACGATGTGGCCAGGAGCCACGTACTGCGCAATGCCATCGATGTGGCCGTCGGTGCCTTCCGGTCCCACGTCGAAGCTCTGTCCAACGGGCACCCAGACGACTGTGCTGGCGCCGAGGTAGTCCTTGAGCCCCTGCTCGATCTGCTCGCGCGACATCGACGGGTTGCGGTTCGGGTTGAGGAGGCACTGCTCCGTTGTCAGAACCGTGCCATCGCCGTCGACAAAGAAGGATCCGCCTTCGAGCACCATCGGCGCAGCGAACATCGGCATCTCGAGGTGCTCGGCCACCCGCTCGGGCAGTGCGTTGTCGCTGTCGTACGGATGCCAGCGCTCGCCCCATGCGTTGAACCCAAAGTTGACGATGGCCACCTCTCCTGCGCCGTTCCGGACGAAGGTGGGGCCGTTATCGCGGATCCATGAGTCGTTGAGTGGGGCGGCGAAGGTCTGGACGTCGGAGCCGCAGAGATCGTGCACCTCCCGCTCCATACCGGGTGGGCAGACCATGGTCAGCGGTTCGAATCCGGAAACCGCGCTGGCGACGGCGGCGTAGTCGCGCTTGGCCTCATCCAGCCGAACACCCCAGAGCTCACTGCGCGTCGGCCACGACATCAGGCAGCCGGCGTGGGTGTCCCACTCCGCCGGCATCGCGAACCCCGTGGCAGCCGGTGTCTGGTCGAAGATCTGCACCATCATGCGCTCCTGATCAATAGCTCCGGTGAGTTTCTAGGACAAGATACTAGAAACATTCCCCGGCCGTCGCCCAAGGTCGCAGGCGGACCAGCATCATGACGGGCCTGTGGTCGACCGACTCAGATCAGATTGCCCGCTATTACGAGCATTATATGTCTTAGAGATTGATCTAACGAGCCTTATGCTGTGATACGCTGTCGAAACCAAAGGACCGAGAGGCGGGAGGCGTGCGGTGAGCTCACGACCAATGCCAGCGAGAACCCGCCAAGCCGCCGCCGACGTTGGTGCCCATCTCCGGACCTGGCGCAAACTGCAGGGCTTGACCGCGAAGCAGGTAGCCGAGCGGGCCGGGATCAACCGAAACACCCTGAGCCGGCTGGAGCGCGGCGAAGCCACGGTCGGAATGGACGTGTTTCTCAGCGTGACGCGGGCACTGGGCCAGCTGGACCGCGTCGTCGAGGCAACCGACCCGTACGAGACCGATCTGGGTCGCGCTAGGGCAGATGAGGCCCTTCCCCTTCGAGTTCGGTCATGACGACCGTTGAGGTTCATCTCGGTTCAGGCGACACCCCGACCCGTGTGGGAAGTGCCTTTGTCAGCCTGCGACGCGGAACCGTGACGACAACCTTCCAGTACAACGCCGCATACCTGGCGACACCGGGGTGCTGGGAAGTCAGCCCGGACCTGCCCCTCGCCGGAAGGTCGTCCACGAGTGGCCTCCCTGGCGCGATCGCCGACAGTGCCCCAGATCGCTGGGGGCGATACCTGATCAAGAAGAGGCTTCAGAGCGAGCGACGAGTCGCCGTCGGCGCCGCTGCGGCCGTCACTGAGGTGGACTTCCTTCTCAACGTCAGCGACACCTCGCGCCAGGGAGCACTGAGATACCGAACCGCCGGATCGGGCGGCTTCCTCGCCGACAACAACGATGTCCCCAAGCTCGTGAGTCTCCCTGCGCTGCTCAATGCAGCGGACATGGTGGCGCGTTCAGACCCAGATGAGATGGCGGCCATCAAGCTTCTGCTTGATGCTGGGTCGGCGTCCCTGGGAGGGGCTCGGCCCAAGGCTTCCATCCGAGACGGAGATCGACTCCTCATCGCGAAGTTCCCCCACCACGGCGATCAGTGGGACGTCATGGCCTGGGAAATGACAGCGCTGGACCTAGCGGAGGCAAGCGGTATCGCCGCTCCGAACCGTCAACTGGTGGACGTCGGCGGCAAGCAAGTTTTACTCGTCGAGAGATTCGATCGCCAGGGTGCCGAGCGAATCGGCTACAGCAGTGGCATGACGATGCTCCGAAGTGCCGAGGGAATCGGCCACGACTACGTCGAACTGGCTGAAGCCCTAGCGGAACGTGGTCGAGCCGTAGATCGAGACCTCAAGGGTTTGTGGCGGCGGATCGCGTTCTCGGTCGCCGTCCACAACACCGACGATCACATGCGCAACCACGGGTTCGTGGGCGGGCGCGGAGGCTGGGAGTTGTCCCCTATGTTCGACGTCAATCCCAACCCCGACATGTCGGTCCAGCGCGCAACGTCCATCGGCTACGAGACAAGGGTGAGTCAGGAGCGAGAGGCGCTTCTGTCGATCGTGGACGAGTTCGGGCTTCAACAGCAGGAAGCGACGACGATCTGGGACGAAGTCGCTTCCGGCGTCGCTTCCTGGAGTGATGTCGCCTCACGACATGGGATCCTGCAGTCTGAGCAAACGCGGTTCTCTGAGGTGTTTGAGCGCTGGTGAACCGGCCCCGGAAGCGCTTCAATGACCTCCGAGACTTTCTCCACGGTGGAGCTTGGGTGGAGCTTGGGTGGAGCTACGGGGATTCGAACCCCGGACCTTCTGCATGCCATGCAGACGCGCTACCAACTGCGCCATAGCCCCTTGGAACTCCGTAACTCTACCGGGGGCCCAACACCGGACCAAACCGGCCCGGACGCCGTCAGCCCTGGTTCAACGGTCGTCGCCCAGCACCACCTGGGGCAGGCTGCCGGCGTTGTGCTCGACCAGTCGCCAGCCGGTCCGGCCCTCCTCCAGCACCGACCAGCAACAGTTCGCCAGGCCACCGAACACGCGCCAGTGCTCGACCGGCAGGCTCAGCATCCGGCCGATCACCGAGCGAATCGTTCCGCCGTGGGACGCCACCACCGCCAGACCGCCAGCCTCGAGTTCGGCAACGACCTCGCGGACCGCCGCGACGCCCCTGTCGCCCACCTGGCTCCTCGTCTCCGCTCCCCCGGCCGCAACGTCATCTCCGGCCAGCCACGCGACGTACTGCGCGTCGGCCTTCAGGTCGTCGGCGAACTGCCCCTCCCAGCTACCGCCGTGCGTCTCGCGGAGCGCCGGCGTCCGGCGCACCGGAAGCTGCACGAGGTCGGCGAGCGCTTGAGCGGTGTCAGCAGCCCGCGACAGGTCGGACGCCACAATGAGCTGCGGCGCCAGCGTGGCCAGCTGCGCCGCCGCCACAGCTGCTTGTTCGCGCCCGACAGCGTCGAGTGCGACGTCGGTCTGGCCCTGGAACCGGCGGGAGTCGTTCCACTCGGTGCGTCCGTGCCGCCACAGCACGACTCGGCGCCGCTGCACCCCCGGCGTGAACTCGACGCTCAGCGGGACACCTCGGCGGTCACGCCGAGCGGAATCGTCGGGCAGTCAGCCCAGAGCCGCTCGAGGGAGTAGTAGGCGCGCTCCTCCTCGTGCTGCACGTGCACGACGACATCGAGGTAGTCGAGGAGCACCCAGCGGTTCTCCCGCTCGCCCTCGCGGTGCGCCGGCTTCTGGCCGTTGGCACTCAGCCGCTCCTCGATTGCCTCGACGTTGGCGCGCACCTGCCGGTCGTTGGGCG
>JANLWJ010000307.1:0-3691 GCA_031364455.1 Actinomycetes bacterium
GCAGTCCGGTGCCGCGCGTCTCGGTGAGGAACTCGGTACGGAATCCGATCATCCCGCGTGCCGGAACCAGGTACTCCATACGCACCCAGCCGGTTCCGTGGTTGACCATCTGTTCCATCCGGCCCTTGCGGAGCGCCATGAGCTGGGTGACGACGCCTAGGTAGTCCTCTGGAATGTCAACGGTGAGCCGCTCGACTGGCTCATGCACCTTGCCGTCCACCTGGCGGGTGACGACCTGTGGCTTGCCGACGGTTAGCTCGAACCCCTCACGGCGCATGATCTCGACCAGCACCGCGAGCTGGAGTTCGCCGCGTCCCTGCACCTCCCACGTGTCTGGACGCTCGGTCTCGGCGACGCGGATCGACACGTTTCCGATGAGCTCAGCCTCGAGGCGGGTCTTGAGCATTCGCGCCGTGAGTTTCTTGCCGCTCTGCCCTGACAACGGCGCAGTGTTGATCCCGATCGTCATCGAGATGGACGGCTCGTCGACGGTGATGACCGGAAGTGGACGTGGGTCCTCGGCATCAGCGAGCGTCTCGCCGATGGTGATCTCGGGGATTCCAGCGACGGCGATGATGTCGCCGGGCGACGCCGACTCTGCGGGGACCCGGTCGAGCGCCTGGGTGATCAGCAACTCGGTGACCTTGACACGTTCAATCGTGCCGTCGGCCCGACACCAGGCAACCGACTGACCCTTGGTAATCGTCCCGTTGTGCACGCGACAGAGCGCCAGCCGCCCGAGGTACGGGGACGCGTCCAGGTTGGTCACGTGTGCCTGCAACGGCATCTCGGGGTCGTACGTCGGCGCGGGAATCGTCTCGACAATCGTCGTGAAGAGCGGCTCGAGATTCTCGCTGTCGGGCAGCCCACCATCGGCAGGCTTGTTCATCGAGGCGCGGCCGTTCTTGGCCGACGCGTACACGATCGGGAAGTCGATCTGCTGCTCATCGGCATCGAGGTCGAGAAAGAGTTCGTAGGTCTCGTCGATCACCTCACTGATCCGGGCGTCCGGACGGTCGACCTTGTTCACGACGAGAACCACCGGCAATCGCTTCTGCAGGGCCTTGCGCAGAACGAAGCGCGTCTGCGGGAGCGGGCCCTCACTGGCATCAACCAAGAGCAGAACACCGTCGACCATCTCGAGGCCACGTTCGACCTCGCCACCGAAGTCGGCGTGGCCCGGGGTGTCGATGATGTTGAGGGTCACGTCGTCCCCGTCATCCATGTGGTGCCGCACTGCCGTGTTCTTGGCCAGGATCGTGATGCCCTTCTCACGCTCGAGGTCCATCGAGTCCATGACGCGGTCGGCAATGTCGGCGTGCTCCCGGAACGCGCCGGACTGCCACAGCATGGCGTCGACCAAAGTCGTCTTCCCATGGTCGACGTGGGCCACGATGGCGACATTGCGGAGGTCGCTGCGCTGGAGGAGGTTCTGGGCGGGGGACGAGGCTGATGACGCCATGGGCGTGCTGGCTCACTCTCAAGGCAGGGAACGGTCGCCGACCGGCGACGGGGAGCAGTCTACGCGGCCAGGGTTGGGGTCGTTCGCACGGTGAGGCCGGTCCCGTCTGGCGCCAGCTGGTAGTCCACCCGCACGGCCCCGAAGGCCCCAAGATCAGCGATGTGGGTCCCGCCGCAGGGCATCTCGGCGAGTCCCTCCGGAAGGGCGCAGGTCCACCGGCGTGGGGCGCTCACTCGCCGGTCCCCACCGTCAGCCACCACGATCGGCGCCTCCGAGGCAATCCACGTCTCCAACTGGCTATGGACGTCGGCAACGATCACTGCGATCTGGTCGGCGAAGCCAGTGGAGTCGAACCCACGCTTACGCAGACTCTTGCCGAATCGGTAGATGTCAGTCGAGCCGCCATCGTCGATGACCGATGACTCCATGGCCAGCTGATCAAGATCTGGGTTTCCGAGGCTGTCCAGGCGCACCTCCTTGCGCCAGAGGCGGCTGGTCGCGCGGTTCATCGCGAGGGCCGCCAGGTGGCAGGCGGTGTGCGCGGCCGAAAGCGCCCAGCGGCGTTCGGCGTCAACGGTGAGGTCCACCTGGGTGCCGACCTCTGGGAGTGCCGCGCCGTCGGCAAGGCAGTGGGCGACGTGCCAGGTCCACCCCGGCTCACCGCGCTTGACCGGGATGTCGGCCGCGACCAGCAGGTCGCCGCCGGGACCGCTTGCGGCCATCACGGTGTTGATCACTGCCTGATCATCGATCCAGCCCGTATCGCCCGGCTGGTCCGGCCAGGTGTGGTCAACCGGGTGGAAGGGAGTGCTGTCGACGACGACCAGGGGTCCTCCACTGGAGGGCGACACGGTGCGCACCACCAGTCCCCTGCCGGTCGTACGGCCTGAGGCGAAGGTCACCAACGTGTCCGTCATGACTACAGCCAACACCAGATCGGCCGAGATGCTGGCGCCATGAGCCAGGGTCGGACAGACTGCGATCGTCGATGTGACCGTCGATATGACTGACGTCATGCCCCGTCTCAGGGGATGGTGACCCGGCAGAGGTGGAGGCAGCAAGCATGACCATTCCGTCCCAGGATGTCAGCGCTGCTCGCAGAGCAGCTCGTGACCTGGTGCGAGCCGTTGAGCACCTCAAGACCCAGCACGGCGGCGATAGCGTTGACATGCGGCGGCTGCTCGCGGACGCCCAGCGGATCAGCGAGGATCTCGACATCCTCGCCGGGCCGGACGCCGCAGAGCCCGGTGCTGGCGAGCCGATCATGATCCCCGACCACGACTATCCCCCAGAGTTCTGGAGCGACGCCGACCGAGAATGACCCCCCCGACCGCAAGATCCCGGCCGCCCGACCTCGGAGAATCCATGACCCAAACAGCTCCCTCCGGCCCGCTCTCAGCAGGTACCGGAGCGCCCGGCCGCGCGCGCATCAACCTGCGTACCCTCCGCACCGACCGGTGGTGGATACAGCCGGCCATCACAGCTGGCGTGCTCTTCAGCTTCGTCATCTACGCCACCTGGCGCGCCTTCGAGAATGCCTACTACTACGCCTCGCCCTACCTGTCACCGTTCTACTCCCCGTGCGTCTCCGGCAACTGCGTCGAAGGCTCGGACGACTTCGGCCGCCTGGTCGGCGACTGGTACCCGCTCTCGCCAGCTCTGCTGATCTTGGTCTTCCCACTCGGCTTCCGGATGACCTGCTACTACTACCGCAAGGCCTACTACCGGTCGTTCTGGCTCTCGCCACCTGCCTGCGCGGTCGCTGAGCCGCACCGCTCCTACACCGGCGAGACCAGAGCCCCGCTGCTCCTGCAGAACTCGCACCGCTGGTTCTTCTACGCCGGCCTTGCGTTCAACGTGATCCTCACCTGGGATGCCGTGCTCGGGTTCCGCAACTCCGACGGCGAGTGGGGACACATGGGGCTCGGCACCGTGGTGCTGCTGACCAACGCCACCCTGCTGTGGCTCTACTCGCTCTCCTGCCACTCGTGTCGCAACACGTTTGGGGGACGCCTCAAGCACTTCTCGCAGCACCCGGTTCGTTACCGGATGTGGACCTTCGTGAGCCGGCTCAACACCAGGCACCCGATGTTTGCCTGGCTTTCACTCTTCGGCGTTGCCTTCGCCGACTTCTACGTCCGCATGCTCGCCACCGGCACCATCACCGACCCCACGTTCTTCTAGATTCCACCCACCGCGAAGGGCATCCCGAATGACCGACCTCGAACG
>JANLWJ010000309.1:0-2231 GCA_031364455.1 Actinomycetes bacterium
TGGGAATTCCCAGTTCCATCTCGGCCGAGAACATGGCGCATGCCGGCTGGGATGCGCTTACCGTGGACCTGCAGCACGGCCACGTGGACTATCAGACAGCCGTCACCATGCTTCAAGCCGTGAGCACGACGACGACGACACCTTTTGCGCGCGTGCCCTGGCTCGAGCCCGGCACCATCATGAAGATGCTCGACGCCGGCGCCTACGGGATTATCTGTCCGATGATCAACAGCCGGGCCGAGTGCGAGGCCTTCGTCGGCGCCTGCCGGTACGCGCCCGCGGGCTACCGCAGTTTCGGTCCGGTGCGTGCCACTTGGTATGGAGGTGCGGACTACTTTAAACACGCCAACGATACGATTGTCGCGATGGCGATGATCGAGACCAAGCAAGCGGTCGAAAATCTCGACGACATCCTCAGCGTCCCGGGTCTTGACGCGCTCTACATCGGACCGAACGATCTCGCAATCACCCTTGGCTGCGCTCCGTCCGGCGTGCCGACTGACCCTATCGTTCTGGACGCCATCAAGACCATCGTGACAGGGGCAAAGCGACATAAGGTTTACGCAGGAATCCATTGCGGGTCGACTGCCATGGCAAAACAGATGATCGTGCTTGGCTTTCAATTCGTGACATTGCTGGCCGATAACGCCTTCCTGGCCGCCGCCGCCAAGAGTGCGGTAGCGGAGATGCGCGAAGGTGGCGTCGCGCCGGTCAAGGCTGCGGGGTCTTATTAAGAGCCGCATTGCCGGCCGGTGCCAAGAATTTTTTGCGAAATCCTGCGTCAGGAGGGTCATCGGCCCGTATTTTTGATCGAAGCAGGCCTTCCTGACTGCTACACTTCATACATGGGTAAGAAACTAGGCGTCATCAACTTCTATATGCTCGATCCCGACCTTCGGCGAAAGTCGGTGTACCGGTCCGTCGCCAGTTCGTCTGCAATCGAAGGCATTCGAGCACCGTTCGCGAAAAAAAACGTTCTCTCCGTCGATCCCACGTCCAAGTTTCGCGCCAAATCGAACGGCAAGTCGCGACTCAAGCGCTCCTAATCCTGGCGTGTACCCGCAGGGTGCGGGCAATCACCTTTCGAAATACGTTCGTCATCGGTTCGTAGTTGCGATCCATGCCATTTTGTATTGCGACGATATAGCGCTGTCGATCTACTCCACGAATTCCCGAAAAGTCCAGGGCCGGCAAACCGGCCTGCAATCCCATTAACGCAGCTAGAAGACGGGCGCACCGCCCATTTCCGTTCCGAAACGGGTGGATAAGGATAAGTTCCACGTGCACAACGGCGAGTGCGCGAGCTTGTTTTTCGGCATTTTCGAATCGGCAAGGAGTGCAATCGCGCAGTGGCCCGCGTTCGAACTCGCGCATTAGTCTCGGGACCTGATCGGCTGCGGCAAACATGAATCCATCCTTTGTCATGTTGACGCTACGGTACTCCCCGGCCCATTGATAGATTTCGCCCAGCCATGTGCGGTGCATGCCGCAAACGTCGTCCGCTACGAAACGTTGATCCACGTCCGTGTCGTCGATGAGTTGTTGCGTAGCCTCAAGCAGCGCTTCCGACTCAGCCTCGTTCATGTCGCGCACGCGGGTGATACCGAGCAAGTTGCGCAGAACACGGCCGCGCGAACCTGGTTCGAATTCGGCTTCGGGACCTTGGGGAGTGTATCGGGTTTCTTTCAATCAAAGCCCCATTGCAGGAACCACAATAAATCCTGTCCTGTTCGTTCAACAATTTTCTTAATGCACACGCAGACCCGAGCTGGCCGGCGCCCGCATTCAGGTCTTCTAGGCAACCGCCCACTCTTGCGAGAGTAACGCTGCCTGCTCCAGCACTGTCTGCGTCGCCTTCTCTTGCTTGTCCGGCGGATAGCCATACTTTCTCAGAATGCGCTTGACGATGACTCGCAACTGGGCGCGCACATTCTCGCGCACGGTCCAGTCGATGGTGACGTTCTTCTTCACCGTCGCCACCAACTCGCGAGCAATTCCAACAAGCGTCGGTTCACCGAGCACTTTCACTGCACTTTCGTTCACTTCCAGCGCGTCGTAGAAAGCCAGTTCGTCCTCGGTCAGCTTGAGTGCCTCGCCGCGCGCAATTGCGGCGCGCATGTTCTTCGCGAGATCGATCAGCGCTTCAATGATCTGTGCCGTCTCGAGGGCGCGGCTCTGATACTTGCGCACCGCCTGTTCCAGCAGCTCCGCGAAGGAGCGCGCCTGAACAA
>JANLWJ010000314.1:0-12533 GCA_031364455.1 Actinomycetes bacterium
GATCGGCTCGTCGTACTGCGACGTCTGGAAGTCCTTCGGCATATCTGGGTAGAAGTAGTTCTTTCGCGCAAACCGCGACCACTCCGCGATCGAACACCCCAGAGCAAGACCGATCCGAATCGCCGACTCGACCGCCTTCTCGTTCACCACCGGCAGTGCACCGGGAAGTCCGAGACATACCGGGCATACCTGCGTGTTCGGCGACGCACCGAACTCTGTCGGACAGCCGCAGAACATCTTGGTCAGCGTGTTGAGCTCAACGTGCACCTCCAGCCCCATCACGGGGTCGAAGGTGGCGATGGCGTCCTCGAAGGACAGGAGGGAGTCGCTCGTGCTACTCGTCATGCGGCACCTCCCTGCGCGAGTTCGGGGATGCGATCGAGCAGTGGGCCACCCCAGCGCTCCTGAAGAGCCGCCTCGAGAACCGCACCCACCCGGTACACCTGCTCGTCGCGCTGAACGGCTGCCATCAACTGGACACCGACCGGCAGGTCATCGTCTCCGAGGCCGGCCGGCAGGCTCATCGCCGGTCCCCCGTAGAGACTGGACGGAAGGGTTGCCAGGTCGGCTTTGTACATCGCAATCGGGTCGTCGGCGCGCTCGCCGATCGGGAAGGCGACGGTAGGCGTTGTCGGCGAGATCAGTACGTCGACCTTCGCGTATGCCGCCTCGAAATCGCGTCGGATGAGCGTACGAACCTTCTGCGCCTGCCCGTAGTACGCGTCGTAGTAGCCGGCCGAGAGTGCATACGTTCCCAGCATGATGCGGCGCTTGACCTCGGGGCCGAAGCCCTGGGCGCGGGTGATGGCCATGACCTGCTCCACGCCGTTCTCGCCGTCGTCGCCGGCACGGAGCCCGTATCGCATTCCATCAAAACGTGCGAGGTTGCTCGAGCACTCGCTCGGCGCAATGAGGTAGTACGCAGGCAACGCGTACTCAAAGGAAGGGCAGGAGACTTCGACTACTTCAGCGCCGAGGGCTGTCAGCAGCTCGACGGTCTCATCGAACCTCGCCTGCACCCCCGGCTGGTAGCCCTCCCCTTGCAGCTGGGAGACGACACCTACCTTCACGCCTTCGACACCACCCAGCTCGCCTCGGGCGGCTGCGACGACAGGCGGGACTGGTGCCTCGATCGACGTGGCATCTCGCGGGTCGTGACCGGCAATGACCTCATGAAGTAGCGCCGCATCAAGCACCGATCGGGCCAACGGCCCGCCCTGGTCCAGCGATGACGAAAAGGCCACGAGTCCGTAACGAGAGACGCCTCCGTATGTCGGCTTCACACCGACGATTCCGGTGACGGCTGCCGGCTGCCGGATCGAGCCGCCGGTGTCAGTGCCGATGGCGAGCGGCGCCTGCCGCGCAGCCACCGCCGCGCTCGACCCGCCGGAAGATCCGCCGGGGATCCGGTCGAGGTTCCAAGGGTTATGCGTGACGCCAAAGGCAGAGTTCTCCGTCGACGAACCCATCGCGAACTCGTCCATGTTCGTCTTACCGAGTACGACGACGCCGCCAAGCTTGAGTCTTTCGACCACGGTGGCGTCATACGGCGGGCGCCACCCCGCAAGGATCTTGGACCCACACGTGGTGGGAGCGCCCTTCATCGTGAAGACGTCCTTGAGTGCGAGCGGCACGCCGGCAAGAGAGCCGAGCGGTGCCCCTTCAGCGCGCGTCCGGTCAACCGCGTCTGCCTGCGCGAGCGTCAAGTCACGGTCAACGTGCAGGAAGGCATGTACCGTCTCGTCGGTCTGCTCGATCCGGTCCAGGTGTGCGCTCGCGACCTCGCGGGCAGAGACCTCACCGCCCGCGATCACGGCAGCTGTCTCGGCGGCCCCGAGAAGCGTCAGGTCGCTCACTGCTCCTCCTCGTCGAGGATGCGGGGCACGCGAAACCGGTCGTCCTCAGCGGCGGGCGCACCAGCCAGAACGTCCTTGCGGGATAGGCAGGGGACTATGACGTCCGGACGTGCGACGTTGACAACGGGAACAGCGTGCGTTGTCGGAGGAACATCGTCGGCGACGACCTCGGCCACCCGAGCGACCGCGCCCAAGATCACGTCGAGCTGCTCGCCATAGTGGTCGAGCTCGGAGTCGGTCAGCTGGAGGCGAGACAGGCGCGCCAGATGGGCGACGTCGTCACGGTCGAGCGCAGGCATTGGACTCCTGGCGTCAGTGGGCTATCGCGGATGCGTCGAGTGCACCGGCCATCCTACGGATGACGTCAGGCAGAGCCGCCGACCCCTTCGACCCCACCACGCAGGACGCGCAGTTCCCGCTGCTGCGACGGATGGCGCATGAGCCAAGCCGTTGCGTTCTCAGCGTCCAGGGGACGACTGACGTACCAACCCTGGCAGGCATCGCAGCCCAGGCCCTGCAACAGGTCCCAGACCTCTTCGGACTCCACACCCTCGGCAACAGCCGTCATCCCCAGACCGTGCGCCAGGTCGATGATCGAAGCCACGATGGTCACATCACCTGGATCGGCGGTGAGTCGTGAGACGAAGGACCGGTCGATCTTGATCTCGGCGATGGGCAGTTTCTTGAGAAGCACCATCGATGAGTAGCCCGTTCCGAAGTCGTCCAGCGAGGCGGCAACTCCGAGGCGGCGAAGCGAGTTGAGCGTGGCGTTGACCTCACCGGAGTCGCGGGTCAGGACCCGCTCGGTGAGCTCGAGCACCAGCATCGCTGCCGGGAGGTCGTGGCGCTCGAGCGCACTGGCCACAACGCCAACAAGGTCGCGCCCGTGCAGGTCACGCATGGAGACGTTGACAGCTACTGGAACTTCGAGGCCGGCCATCTTCCACCTGGCCACCTGGGCCAAGGACTGGTCGATGACGTACTCGGTGAGCGGCGCCATCAAGCCGGAGTGCTCGGCCATTGGGATGAACTCGTCGGGCATGACGAGTCCGCGTTGGGGGTGGTGCCAGCGCACAAGAGCTTCCACTCCCGTGACGGCGCCAGAGCTCAACGATACCTTCGGCTGGAAGTGCACCTGGAGCTCGCCGCTCTCCAGCGCAGTACGTAGGCCGCCGAGAAGCGCGAGCCGACTGGCGGAGTTCCGGTCTCGGTCAGCGACGTAGACCTCGACGCCGGTGCGCTCCTCCTTCGCCAGGTACATCGCGACGTCGGCGCGGCGCACGATCGGGTCGACATCCTCACCGTGCTCGGGTGAGACCGCGACGCCGATACTGGCCTCGAGCTCGAAGAGCATCCCCTCGACGTGGAATGGGCGCGTGAGCGCCTGACGGACGCGCTGGGCAACCTCAACTGCCGCGTCAGCGCTGCGGACGGGGTCGAGCAGGATCGCGTACTCGTCGCCGCCGAGCCGGGCGACGATGTCGTTGGGGCGCAGTGCCCCCTGGATCCGCTGGGCTACGACTGCGAGCAGGCGGTCGCCAACCTGGTGCCCCAGTGTGTCGTTGACCTCCTTGAACCGGTCGAGGTCGAGCAAGCAGAAGGCGATGTTTACCTCCCTGCGCCTGGCTTCATCGAGCCTGGAGGCCAGCTCGGTAAGGATCATCTTGCGATTCGGCAACCCGGTCAGTGAGTCGTGCAGCGCCTGGTGCTCTTTCTCTCGAGAAATGGATGCGGTCTTCCGTACCGCAAGAAGTGGGAGCAGCAGGAGCGGAAGGAAGGCTGGCTGCGCCGATACGAACACGACGATCGGCGAGACAGCCAGCACGGCCATCGTCGTGAAGAAGTAGTAGGCGAAGTCGTCGAAGAAGTCGTCGGCGAAGGTCCGGCCGGGGTCGGCCAGCAGTGAGAAGAGTGTGTTGTTGACGAAGAAGAAGGCGAGCCAGCCGGCGACGATCCAGGTGAGGTCGATCGGCTCGAGCCCGGTGAGTGGTGCCGTGAGGGTCGGGATGGGCTCTCCCCTCGCTCCCTGCCAGACCTCCATGACAAGTGCCGCAGCACCAATACTCAGTGCGAACTGCCCGATGTTGTAGGGAACCTTCCACAGCGGTTTGCGCTTGACGATCTCAGAGACCAACGTCGCGCAAGAGATCAGCGCGATGGCCGGCCATGGACCGTAGAGGTAGAGGATGGCGAACGTGAACGCGTCACTTGTGGAAACACCCTGGCTGTCGTACCCGCTACCCACGATGACTGGACTGAGCTCGAAGAGCAGCAGAAGGCTCGCGATCACCCAGAAAGCCGGGGGCGCGGCGCTGAGGGCCGGCATCGTCTGCGTAAGCGCGTAGCCGACCAGAGCAAGGCCCCCGACGACCGAGACCCACCACCCCGTGGCGAACATCGACGGTCGGAGCAGGCTGGGGTGGTCGGGCGGTTCGGGCGCGTCGGCGAGCGTGTCGTCGTTCATCGCCGACCTCCCGCTCCCCGGTTCAAGATTCCGAGTCGATGGTACCGAGCCAGTGACAATCTGTGATCAGTCGACTACGTCCGGTTCACCCATTCAGGTGAGTGCCGACGGGCCCCCAGCGAGCAAGCGGGCGAACTGCTCCTCGTCGAGAATCGGCACCCCCAGACTCTCCGCCTTAGTGAGCTTGGACCCTGCGTTGGCCCCCGCCACCAGGTAGTCGGTCTTGCGCGAGACCGACCCGACCGTCTTGCCACCAGCCGCTGCGACGGCCTCCTGGGCTTCCTCGCGCGTCATCGAGGTCAGGGTTCCGGTGACGACGACGGCGACATCCGCGAGCAGCGCTGTCCCTGCTCGCACCGGTTCCGGATCAGACATTCGGACGCCGGCATCACGCCACCTGTCGACCATTGCCCGGTGCCAGTCGACGGCGAACCACTCGATCACCGAGTCAGCGATGATGGTGCCCACTCCTTCGACAGCGGCGAGGGTGTCGTGATCTGCAGCGACGATCGCCTCGAGTGAGCCCAGCTCGCGCGCGAGCGCCTGCGCCGCGGTAGGCCCGACATGCCTGATCGACAGCCCGACCAACACCCGCCAGAGAGGTCGGTCACGGGCCAGCGAGAGCTGTTCAAGCAGCAGCCCAGCGTTGGCTGAAAGCTGCGGCCCCTCCGGCGTCGAGCGGGTGAAGAACGGACACGTGGCTAGAGCCACGGCGTCTAGGGCGAACACGTCACCTTCGTCGGTCACGAGTCCACACTCCAGAAGCGCTACGGCCGCCTTGTAGCCCAGCCCCTCAATGTCGAAGGCTCCCCGGCCAGCCATGTGGAAGAGCCGCTCCCGCAACTGCGCCGGGCAGCTGCGGGCGTTGCCGCAGCGGATGTCAGCGTCCCCAGCTTTCTCGGGGCCCAGCGGAGTTGAGCACTCGGGGCACTTGGTCGGCATGACAAAGGTGCGCTCGCTACCGTCCCGAGCCTCGACGACCGGCCCAATGATCTCAGGGATGACGTCTCCCGCCTTGCGCAGGAAGACCCGGTCACCGATGAGTACCCCCTTTCGCTCGACCTCGGAGGCGTTGTGCAACGTGGCCATCTGCACAGTTGACCCGGCCACCCGAACCGGCGTCATGACCCCGAACGGCGTGACCCGGCCGGTACGTCCGACGTTGACCCGGATGTCTTCGAGCGTTGTCGTCACCACCTCAGCTGGGTACTTGTAGGCGATGGCCCAGCGCGGCGCACGCGAAGTTGCGCCAAGCGCTTCCTGGTCGCCGATGGAGTCGACCTTGACAACAACACCATCAATCTCGTGCTCGACGTCGTGGCGGTGCTCGTTGAAGTACTCGATGTAGGCAACGACCTCATCAAAAGTTGCATGCACCTTGGTATGTCGCGAAGTCGGCAGTCCCCACGAGGCAACCGCGGCGTACGACTGTGACTGGGCCGCAGGGTCGTAGCCCGCACGCGCACCGATGCCATGCACCACCAGCTGAAGGCCCCCCAGCTGCCCAGATGCGCGCTCAGCGTCGGCAACAAGCCGGGCCACCCGCTGGTCGATTCGGTCGAGGGTTCGTCCAGCCGCTAGGACCTCTTCGCGCCGATGCCGCGCATCGGAAACATCGTCTAGTCGACGGTCAACGCGCTGGCGGAGCGTTCCTGCAGCTGCATTGCGAGGGTTGGCGAATGGAGTACGTCCCTGCTCCATCACGTGCGCGTTGATCTCGTTGAAGGTTTCGACGGGGAAGAAGACCTCACCCCTGACCTCCAGGAGAGGGGGAACCGGAAGTTTGGGATCGCTAGCCGCAAGACTCGCGGGGATGGATGGGATGAACTGAGCGTTGTAGGTGACGTCCTCACCGGTGCGACCATCTCCGCGAGTGGCCAATGACGCCAGCTGGCCGTCTCGGTAGACCAGGTCAACGGCCAGACCATCGACCTTGAGCTCACAGAGCATCGTCGGGAAAGAACCGAGCCCGTTCTCGATTCGCTGCGCCCACGCCGCGAGCTCGTCACGGTCGAACGCATTGTCGAGCGAGTACATCTGCTGCAGATGCTCGACGGGTTCAAACATCTCCGAGCGAACTCCGCCAACCGTCGCGGTCGGTGAGGAGTCGTTGGCAAGCTGGGGATGGTCATGCTCGATGGCGCGAAGGCGGCGTTCGAGGGCGTCGTACTCGTCGTCGGAGACCGTCGGTGCGTCCAGCTCGTAGTAACGACGGCGATGCTCTTGCACCTGCTCGATGAGCGCCCGGTGCTCATCCAGCACTGCGTCCGACACCTGGCTCACACTCCCTCCGACCTGTCGCGTAGGCGGCTCATCAACGTCCGTATGCCAGCGTAGGACGCGGCTACGACAGGGAGGGAGCCGCCGAGACCGCACGGTGGTGTCACGGCGACAACCTCAGCAAAGCGTTCGGGGTCTACGCCGAGCACCGAGCGAGCCTCGACCAGCCGCGCGTAGGCCACCTCGAGGGCGCCAGAGCTCCCAGAGCCAGAGCTCCCAGAGCCGGAGCTCCCAGAGCCGGAACCGGTTTCGACCGGGTCGGCTCCGACGGGGTCGACACCGAGCCAGAGAACGCCGCCGGAGTCCAACCACTCCTCCATCACCGGCGCGGCCTCGACCAGTGAGATCGCCGCAAGGTCGACGTTGATCGCCCGCCGGTGCTGGCCGGGATCAGCCGCCAGCAAACCCCAGTCCGGCGAGGCGGCACAGCAGTGCACTGCCACGCCCGCCCCCATTCGCTCGACAGGGGCGATTGCAACAGCCAGGTGACGCACGGCATCGGCCTGCGGCACTGCACCGATGGTGCCCCACCCGCTCGATCGCGGGATCGCTCCGGCCGTGACCGAACTGAGAGCTGGCTCGTCGATCTGAACGACCCAATCGGCGCCAGGAACTCGGCGCCGAAGGTCGATCAAGTGCTCCACAAGGCCCTCCGCAAGGCTCACTGCCAGATCGGCAGTAGCGACCGGATCGCTGACCGCAGCCTCTCCCCCACGCAGCTCGAGGACGGCGGCCAGGGTCAGGGGGCCGCACATCTGCAGCTTGGCCGGGCCCACGTAGCCCTGCAGCTGGTCTTCGACGGCGTCGAGGTCCTCCGACAGCAGTGCTCGCGCGCGTCGCACATCCCGACCGCCTCGAGAAGAGGCCCGCCAGCGACTTCCTTCCCACTCGGCTGGGACGTCGACCAGTACCGCTACCGCTCGACCGACCATGTCCGCCCAGGGCCCGCGAGCTGGCAGCTCGGGTACGTGCGGCAACTCGGGAAGGGAATCGACGACCAACGCCATGGCTTCCTGCGGTTTGTCGCCGGGGAGTGAACCGACTCCGGTGGCGACGCCGGCGGGCGCGGCGCTCACAGCGCTGTAGTGATCGTCGCCGAGCCGCGTACCCTGGTGCCTTCGTAGAGAACGAGGGTCTGGCCGGGGGCCACTCCAGACGCTGCCGTGTCGAGTGCTGCGCGGATGCGATCAGTCCTTATCTCGACTCTCCCATCCACTGTCTCGCCATGTGCTCGGTACTGCAGGGCCAACACCTCACCGTCAACAGCCGGGGGGCCGCACCACCGTGGTCGCTCGGCCACGATCTCGTTGACCGCAAGGGCCGCCCGCGGCCCAACGGTGACGGTATTGGTTGCCGGTTCGATCGATAGCACATATCGGGGACTTCGATCGGGTGTGGAAACGGTCAGACCAAGACCCTTCCGCTGACCAACGGTAAAGGCGTATGCCCCGTCGTGTTCGCCGAGGACGACACCGCCGCTGTCGAGCACCCGGCCGGGCCGCTCGCCCAGATGCGACGCAAGGAACCCCTTGGTGTCACCGTCGGCAATGAAGCAGATGTCGTGGCTGTCTGGCTTGTCGGCAACCAAGAGCCCCTGAGCGTTGGCTTCCTGACGGACTTCGCTCTTCAGGGATTCCCCAAGAGGAAACAGAGACCTGCTGATCTGGTCGGGGTCGAGCACGGCCAGCACATACGACTGGTCCTTGTTCGGGTCAACCGCCCGGTGCAGTTCTGGGCCTTGTGGACCCTCGACGATCTTGGCGTAGTGGCCGGTGCACACGGCGTCGAAGCCAAGCCCAACCGCCTTATCAAGGACCGCGGCGAACTTGATCCGCTCGTTGCACCGCAGACACGGGTTAGGAGTGCGCCCAGCCGCGTACTCGGCCAAGAAGTCGTCGACCACCTCGGCACGGAACTTCTCGGCGAAGTCCCACACGTAGTACGGCAGGCCGAGCACATCGGCCACCCGGCGTGCGTCGCGGGAGTCCTCAAGGCTGCAACACCCGCGCGCACCAGACCTAAACGTCTGCGGATTACTGCTGAGCGCCAAGTGCACGGCAGTGACATCGTGGCCGGCGTCGCGCGCCCGCGCAGCCGCTACCGCGGAGTCGACGCCACCGGAGAGTGCCGCAAGAACGCGCATCAGGCAACCGTCCGTCAGACCTGGGTCGTGGCTGATGCGCGGGCAGCCCGAGCTCGTTCGACGACTGGACCGATATTCGCGACCAGATCGTCGACGTCGGCACGCGTCGAGCCGTGGCCGAGCGAAAACCGCAAGGACGAACGTGCCTCGGCCGGCGAAGAACCCATCGCGAGCAGCACGTGGCTTGGCTCAGCAACCCCGGCTGAGCACGCCGATCCGGTAGAGCAGTGCACGCCCCGCGCGTCCAACAGCAGCAGAAGTGAGTCGCCCTCACAGCCAGGAAATGACAGGTGTGCGTTGCCTGGCAGTCGATGGACATCGTCGAGCCGTGGGTCACCGTTCAGCCGAGCATCGGGAACCTGCTCAAGAACTCCGGCAATGAGATCGTCCCGCAGCACCGCGACCGACTCCTCGCGCGCTGCCCGAGTGTCGAGCGCTTCGGTTGCAGCGGCAGCGAACCCCGCGATCGAGGGAGTGTCCAGGGTTCCCGATCGCACATCACGCTCTTGACCGCCGCCGTGAATCAAGGGTGTCGGCGTCACTGACCGGCCGAGGAGCAGGGCACCAACACCAAGGGGGCCCCCGAGCTTGTGAGCGCTGAGGGTGACCGCATCCAGGCCAGATGCGTTGAAGTCGAGCGGGAGGTGGCCAGCAACTTGAACTCCGTCGGAGTGAATCGGCACCGCGAAGCCGGAGGCCGCCGCTGCGCACTCGGCGATCGGCTGCACCGTTCCGACCTCGTTGTTGGCCCACATCACCGTGACGAGGGCGACCGACTCGGGGTCGCGGGCGATCTCGTCATGGACCTGCTGCGCGTCGACCCGGCCCACCGAGTCGACATCGAGCCACACCACCTCGGCTCCCTGGTGGTCGACGAGCCACCGCACGGGGTCGAGGACGGCGTGGTGCTCGACACTGCTCGCGAGGATCCGCGGCCTCCGCCGCTCCTGCTGGCGATCCCAGAAGAGACCCTTCACTGCCAGGTTGTCTGCTTCGGTTCCCCCGGCGGTAAAGACAACCTCACTAGGACGTGCACCGAACGCAGCGGCGATCGCCTCGCGGCTCTCCTCGACGACTCGGCGCGCGCGGCGTCCGGCTGCGTGCAGCGACGAGGGGTTGCCGACCTCGCCGAGCTCCTTGGTAAGAGCCGCCATCGCGGCCGGGAGCATCGGCGTCGTCGCAGCATGATCCAGGTAGGCCATCGCCGCCGTAGTCTATGCGAGCCGGGGTCAAGCCTTCCGGCGAGTGACTTCCGCGGTCAGCTGGGGCAGCACGACGTGCAGGTCACCTACGACGCCGAAGTCGACGAGGTCGAAGATCGGGGCCTCGGGATCCTTGTTGACCGCGATGATCGTCTTCGAGGTCTGCATACCTGCGCGGTGCTGGATCGCTCCGGATATGCCGTTGGCGATGTAGAGCTGCGGCGAGACGGTCTTGCCGGTCTGCCCCACCTGAAACTGGTGCGGGTACCAACCCGCGTCGGTCGCTGCGCGAGACGCACCGACTGCGGCCCCAAGCGAGTCAGCGAGCGACTCGATGACAGCGAAACCCTCCGGCGAACCGACCCCCCGCCCACCGGACACAACGATCGCTGCCTCAGTGAGCTCCGGACGTCCCGCCCGCTCCTGGGCCACACGCTCGGTGACACGCGCGGCACGGTCGGTGTCGGCAACGGAGACCTCGAGCTCAACTCGACGACCGGCGCCTGGAGCCTGCTCAGCGGCGACGCTGTTAGGACGGACAGCAATGATTGGAACACCGGTTGTGACGGTCGAGTGCACCAACGTCGAGCCACCGAAGACCGACTGCTGTGCGACGAAGCCAGCATCAACTCCGACGGCATCGGTGATGATCCCGCAACCGGTGCGGACCGCCAGACGCGCTGCGATCTCCTTGCCCTCCGCGTTAGCAGGCACGAGGACGCCGGCGGCGTTGGATGCTGCCAGGGCTGCCTGCAGCGCCGTCACCTTGGGCGCCACCACGTGGTCGGCGTACTGGGCACCGCTGGCGACATAGATGGTGTCGGCACCGCCTGCCGCCAGGCTCGCGACGACGTCGTCGGAGACCTCGCCGATCGCAACAGCGGCGGGCTCTCCGAGTGTGCGGGCAAGCGTGAGGAGTTCGAAGGTGACCTTCTTGACGTCACCGCCGGCATGCTCGACGAGCACGAGTACTTCAGCCATGGGGTCCTCCCGGACGTGTGTGCCTGCTGGTCAGATGAATTTCTGGGCGCTGAGGAAGTCCGCGGCCTTGGTGCCACCTTCACCCTCGTCGGTCACGACGGTGCCAGCAGCACGCGGTGGACGGGTCGCGAAGTCCTGCACCGAGCTCCACGAACCGGCGATGCCGACAACTCCGGCCTCGACGCCGAGGTCGGCGAGCGAGAGCGTCTCGACCGGCTTCTTCTTGGCAGCCATGATCCCCTTGAACGAGGGATAACGCGGCTCGTTGATCTTCTCGACAACGCTGACGAGTGCGGGGAGCTTGGCCTCGACGACGTCGTACCCGTAGTCGGTCACCCGCTGGATGCGCACAGTGTCGCCGTCGAGCTCGACCTTGCCGGCGAACGTCAGCTGCGGGCGTCCGGTGCGCTCGGCGAGCATCGCCGGAACGACCGACATACGGGCGTCGGTGCTCTCCGAGCCCATCAGGACGAGGTCAGGGGTGAGACGGTCGACGGCTGCCGCCAGGACCGCAGAGGTAGCCAAGGCATCACTACCGTGCAGTGCGTCGTCGACGACGTGGACGCCGTCATCGGCACCCATCTGCAGCCCCTTGCGGACGCTCTCGATCGCTTTCTCCGGCCCAACCGTCAGCACCGTCACGGTGCACGAGTCTGCTCCGCCGAGTCGCGCCTGGATCTGCAGCGCTTCTTCGATCGCGTACTCGTCAAGCTCGTTGACGACAGCATCGGCGGCTTCGCGGTCGAGGGTGTTATCGGCCGGGTTGAGCTTCTTCTCTGCCCAGGAATCGGGCACCTGCTTGACGCAAACGACGATTTTCACGGCGACGAACGCACCTCCTGATGCCGACCTCCGTGCCCGCCTTGAGGTCGGGCCGTCGGTGCCTCTTGGCCAACCCGATCGGGTCAGTCACTGACTCGCGGGTCAGTCTGCCAGAGCCATTGGATCCAATCACCGCCAGGGCATCGGTGGAACAGCGAGCCCCATCGCATCAGCCTCGGGCTCCGGGCCGCCCAGCGCCCGAACCAACATCCACCTACCCTCACCACCATGGATCCCCGACTGCGCGCTGTCATTGACCTCTCGGTCGCCGAGGCACGAGAGGGTACGGGGCGTCACGAGTACGACGGCCTCATCCAGGACCTGTCCCCTGCGGGCGTCGACACCGCACTTGGCAGGCTCGGCGGCCCACCTCTCTCCGACCCTCATGACGAGGCCCACCTTTCGGCGTTCGAGATCTCTGCGCAGGTCACACTGGGTGCGCTCCAGATGCACCGGCGCAATCCGTTGATCCACCTCGAGAATCTCGAGCTCGCCTGCTACGACCGGAGCTACGCCCCCGAAGTCGAGCGGAACGCGGCACGAACGCGGCACCTTGCCCAGTGGCCCGACGCCGTCGACATGGCGATCGAGTCACTCGACCGGGTACCGGCACCCGTTGCCAAAGCCCTGCTGCCCGCCGTCGCCGGACTAGCCGACGGCCTGCCGGAGGACAATCCAAAGACGGCGGCTGCGCTCAAGGCCCACGGCCGATTCGTCGAGCACATGAGAGATCTGGCCCAAGGCGGTACACCCGAGACCGCCATCGGCCGAGCAGCCCTCGAACG
>JANLWJ010000395.1:0-1610 GCA_031364455.1 Actinomycetes bacterium
CTGGACGTGCTGCGCTGTCGGTTCCCGTCGCGACGGGAACCGACAGCGCAGCACGTCCAGGGATGGTGAAGGCCGCATACGACTCGGGGCGGGGGTGCTGGCTCGTCATCAACGTTGTGCGGCAACCTGCGTGCCTGAGGGTAAGGACCGCCGACCAGCTCACGAGCTCGGCACCGACGACTACGGCCTTCCCACTGAACCGACGACCGTGCTCGTACACGAACTTCTGCAGCTGGCCGGTGGTGAGAACACCCGGTGGCCGATCACCAGGAACCATGCGCGCCGAACGTGGGCGCTCCCTGGCGCCCGTTGCCAAGACGATCGCTCTCGCCTTCACTCGGTAGCGCCCGTCAGGGCTGGTTACCCAGAGAGTGCGGTCGCCGTCCCACCCGGTCACCATCGACTGAGTCCGTACATCGGCTCCGGCATCGACGGCCTCGGCGGTGAGTCGTTTGGCATAGCTGGGACCGCTCATCATCCGGCGCAGGTCGCGAATCCCGTAGCCCGTGTGATCGCTGTGCCTCGGGATGCCCCCCGCCTCGGCCTCACGCTCGAGCACGACGACGGACGTGGCGCCGTGCTTGCGGACTTCGCTGGCAGCGGTAAGGCCGGCCGGGCCAGCGCCGACAACAACGACATCGACCTGTTCGTCAGGAGCACTCATCGGCCGGCACCGCGTAGCAGCGCGTCGACCTCGGCGCCGCAGTAGAACCCCTGGCAGCGCCCCATCGTCGCCCGAGTACGGCGTCGCAGCCCGTCGAGATCGGACGGGGGTAGCGGTCCGGCCAACGCGTCCCGGATCTCGCCCCGAGTGACCCGCTCGCAGAAGCAGACGATTGCGCCGTACGCAGCGTCCTGCTCGACGGCTACCGCTGACTCAAAGGGCCGCGTCATCTGTTCGCCGATCGGCGGCATACGCGACGCCTCGGGGAGTTCGTTCCGCACAGTCATCACAAGGCCAGCGTCCTGTAGCAACTGGGCGGCATGCTCGGCCAGCGCCATCGACGCAGTGAGACCCGTCGAGCGGATACCGCCGAGCACCAGGTAGCGCTGTGCGCCGTCGACATCTACGACGTAGTCGGAGTGCTCGGAGGCTGCGCGCAGGCCCGCGTAGCTGGCAGTCACCTCTTCGTCGAGCAGCGACGGCATCAGTCGGCGGCCGTTGTCGAGCAGGAACGCAAAGCCGTCCTCAGACGTCGAGGTGTCGCCGCGGTCAGATCGGTCTTCCGAAGTCGGGCCGAGCATCACGTTGCCGTAGATCGTTGGGCTCACGAGCACGCCCTTGCCCTTCGACGTCGGAACCGGCAGCACGATCATGTCGACCAGTTGTCGCGCGAGCTTGTCGAAGACGAGCAGCTCACCTCTGCGCGGCACGATGGTGAAGCGGTCGTGACCGAAGTGCCGATCGATGATGTCGCTCCCGAGGCCAGCAGCGTTCACCACCCAGCGGCACTCCACATCGCCTCGAGACGTCGACAGGGTGGTCGCCGAATCACCGACGGATACACCGTGGACGTCGTGACCGAGAAGAACGGTCACCCCGCGCGCCTTCGCGTCTGTCGCAAGCGCCAGTGTCGTCGTCCACGGGCAGATGATCGACTCGTCGGGAA
>JANLWJ010000410.1:0-2148 GCA_031364455.1 Actinomycetes bacterium
CAGCGCCCTAGGCTCCTTGGGCGGGCGCCTTGGGAGCCTGGGGCCTGGGGACGCAGCGTGTTGGGGGAGGGAACGTGGAACGGACGCGTCAGGGTCGACGCAGGTCGAGAGCGGCCCTTGTGGCGGCTCTTTCGGTGGTCGTGGCTTCGGTGGTTCCCGTCATGGTCAGCGCCCCGGCTCGGGCCGAAGCACTGGCGGCAGCGGACGGCTACTCGCTCTCGCTCGTGCGCTCGGGCTTCAACAAGCCGCACGCGATTCGCTATGCGCCAGATGGCCGGCTCTTTCTGCTGGAGCAGGATGGCCGAGTCAAGATCGTTCGCCCAGCCGGGGTTACCACAGCGCTGACGCTCGATCCCACCGAAATCGTCGGGCCCGGAGGCTCGGCGGGGCTGCTCTCGATCGCCTTCCCACCTGACTTCATGACGGCAAATGTCCAGTACGTGTATCTGGTCTACACCTCCGAGCCAACGGCCGGTCGGGACTTTCCGCACAACGTGGTGAGCCGCTTCACCATCAACGGAGATACGATCGACCCGAGCAGTGAGCAGATCCTCGTTCACCTGGACTCGCTGATCGGTTCGGACGGCGTATTCAAAACCATGCACTATGGCGGCGACATGGAGTTCGGGGCCGACGGCAAGCTCTACGTCACCACCGGCGACCTGCTCATCGGTGCAAACGCGCAGAGCCTGGCGAACCGATACGGCAAGGTCCTGCGCTACAACCCGGACGGCTCCATCCCGGATGACAACCCGTTCGCCGACACGCTCACCGGAGCGTTCCGGGCCATCTGGGCATACGGACTGCGCAATCCGTTCAAGGTCGCGCAGGATCCGACTGACGGCAGCATGTTGATCGGCGATGTCGGCTCGTCGACGTGGGAAGAGGTGAATGTGCTGCCTGCCTCCGGGAGCGGCACCAACTTCGGGTGGTCGGCGACGGAGGGCTACACCACAGATCCACGGTTCGCCAGCCCTGTTCTGGCCTACCCGCACGACCCGGCGCTTGCCGGTGTTGGTGAGCCGCACGGCTGCGCCGTCATGGGGGGAGACGTCTACCGCCCCGAGAACGCGACCTTCCCTCGGCAGTACCGGGGTGACTTCTTCTTTGCCGACCACTGCGACGGATGGATGCGCGCGATCGACCCGGACACCGGCGCTGTTGGTCCGGTCCTCGCTACCGGGCTCGAGCTGCCGGTCGACATGGCCGTCGCGCCGAACGGGTCGGTGTTGATCTTGCAGCGACAGCTCGCCGGTGCCTTTAACGGTGCGCTGCTCCGGCTCAACTACACCGGCGTCGGTGACGCGCCGCCGACCCTTTCGGCGCAGCCGAAGCCGGTGACGGTCGCACTCGGTCAGCAAGCCGCTTTCGAGGTGTTCGCGAGCGGGAGTGCTCCGCTGTCGTACCAGTGGTCGCGGAACGGGACGCCGATCGGCGGAGCGACCGAAGCGGCGTACACGACACCACCGGCACAACTCGCCGATGACGGTGCGGTGTTTGCGGTCACGGTGACCAATGCCTTCGGAGACATTACGTCTGACTCGGCAGCACTCACGGTTCTCGACGACAGCCCGCCACAGGCAACGATCACCTCCCCGGACGCTGGGAGCACATTCGTCGGGGGACAGACGCTCCACCTGCGTGGCGTCGGAGTTGACGACGAAGACGGCGAACTCCCTCGATCAGCCTTCACCTGGCAGGTTGTGCTCCACCACAACACGCATACGCATCCTGAGCTGGGTCCTGTCACAGGGACGAGGTCGCTCGACTTCACTGTGCCGCGCAACACCGAGACCGAGGCCGACATCTTCTTCCGGATCCACCTCCAGGTTCGGGACAGCCTTGGGGTGGCTACCGAGGTCACCCGCGACGTGGTGCCACGCACTTCGACGCTCTCCCTGCGCACCTTGCCTGCTGGCCGTTCCCTCGTCCTGGACGGGGCACCGGTGGCTACCCCGCTCGACTTGCCTGCCGTCGTCGGAGTGAACCGGACGCTGGCCGCCCCTCCCGCAACGGTCTCGGGGACGACCATGGTGCTCGACTCGTGGTCGACCGGGCAGACGGCGGCAGAGATCGCCTTCAGCGCTCCGGCCCGCGACACGACATACCGCGCCTTCTACCGCGTTGACGGCGGGTCGATCGGAACCG
>JANLWJ010000466.1:0-2745 GCA_031364455.1 Actinomycetes bacterium
CCTTCCCGGTGGTGGAACACGCATCGGCGAACGGCTGACCGAGAGCCCGCTCTCGCTGTTCAGTGACCCCGCCTACCCCGGGATGCAGTGCGCTCCCTTTGTGGTGTCCCATGCGTCCGGCGCAACCGAGTCGGTCTTCGACAACGGCCTCCCCCTGGAGCGCACGGCCTGGATCGACAACGGCCAGCTGGCCGCCTTGGGCCAGACCAGACACAGCGCCGCTCTCACCTCTGGGGCACTGACGCCGATGATCGACAACCTCGCGCTCGAAGTGGCCGGTGCTAGCTCGTCAACTGCGGATCTGATCGCCAGCACCGAGCGGGGTCTGCTGCTGACAACGCTGTGGTACATCAGGGAGGTCGACCCGCAGACCCTTCTGCTCACCGGACTGACCCGTGACGGCGTCTATCTCGTCGAAGGCGGCGAAGTCGTTGGAGCCGTCAACAACTTCCGCTTCAACGAGAGCCCCGTCGACCTGCTGTCGCGCGTGGTCGGAGCATCGACAACAGAGGTCGCCCTGCCCCGCGAGTGGAGCGACTTCTTCACCAGGGTCGCCATGCCGACCTTGCGGGTGGCCGACTTCAACATGTCGACGGTCAGTCAGGCCTCCTAGCGACAAGCCCCGTAGCGACAAGCCCCGAGCGCGACCCTGACGCTTTCAGGCGTCCTCGAGGCGGAAGCCGATCTTGATGCCCACCTGCCAGTGGCGCACGTCTCCCCCGTCGATTTGCCCACGCACCTCGGTGACCTCGAACCAGTCGAGGTGTCGCAGGGTCTCCGAGGCCCGGGAGACGCCATTGCGTACCGCGTCCTCCATGCTTTCGGTTGACGTTCCGACGATCTCGGTCAGTCGGTAGGTGCGATTGGACACAGAACTCTCCTCGAGTGGGGTGCGTGTTGATTCTCACCCC
The DNA here is from genome assembly GCA_031364455.1 of Actinomycetes bacterium. Lineage (GTDB taxonomy): Bacteria > Actinomycetota > Actinomycetes > JAHEKZ01 > JAHEKZ01 > JAHEKZ01. The sequence goes on from JANLWJ010000466.1 coordinate 912, forward strand.
GATCTTGCCACTTCGCGGCTGGGGCACCACCGGCACTCAGGAAGCGCGCCGCTCCGTTGCACCAGGCAACTCATGGACCGGTCCGGGCCGGAGTGTGTCGGGAGCATCCTGGGTCGGTTCCCGGCCACCGTTGGCAAAGACAACAGCGATGTAGGGAATGATCAGTGCCCCGGCAACAAAGACCCAGCGCAGGGGACCGGTCGTCACGACAGCAAGCAGGAAGCAGATGATTCGGATCGTCATCGAGATGACGTAACCCCGAACCCGGACCGCTTGGTCGTCAGCGACGCTCTTGCGCGCGGTGGTGATCCGGTAGGCGGAAGCCTCGGCGGCCTTCTTCCCCTTTAACCAACGCATGTCATCCCACGCATCTCAACCTCCGAAACCAACCGTACGCCTCCTGGCCTGACGGGGCGATTCGATCAGTGCCGACGACCTTGGCAGACCTCAGCCTCCGATGGCCGACATAGGGCGTGGCGGCTGCAGGAACGTCGGGTCGTCGATTCCGTGCCCTGCCCGCTTGGCGGCAAGGCACTGCTGCATGAACGCAACGAGCTCTTCGTCAGTGGCACCTGAGCGGAGCGGACCACGGAGATCGGTCTCACCTTGGGAGAAGAGGCAGTTGCGCAGCTGGCCGTCACTGGTCAGACGGACCCGATCACACGACGAGCAGAACGGGCGGGTCACTGACCCGATCACTCCGACGGTGCCGCGTACCGAACCGTCGGCAGCCAGCACGTTCCACGTCTCGGCCGGCTCGCTGCCACGGGGTGTTCCCGATGGCTCCAGGGAGTAGGCGGCCTCGAGCTGGCTCAAGATCTCCTGCGCCTCAACCATCTCTGTGCGCGACCACGACTTATGCGCATCCAGCGGCATCTGCTCGATGAAACGAAGGGCAAGTCCATGTTCGAGGGCCCAGTCTACGAGCGGGAGCACCTCGTCGTCATTGATCGATCGCATGAGAACGGTATTGATCTTCACCGGCGAAAGGCCTGCTTGCTGCGCCGCTGCGATCCCAGCGAACACGTCGGAGATCCGGTCCCGCCGGGTCAGCGTGCGAAACCGTTCTGCATCGAGGGTGTCCAGCGAGACGTTGATCCGGGTGAGCCCGGCGTCCCTGAGCGACTGAGCGCGTTTGGTGAGTCCGATCCCGTTCGTGGTGAGGGAGAGCGACGGCGGATCGGGCAGGGCCGCGACCCCGGCGACGATCTCCTCGAGGTCTGGTCGGACCAGCGGCTCTCCGCCGGTGAATCGCACCTCCTGGACACCCTGGTCAACAGCCAGCCGCACGACCCGCACCAGTTCGGCGGCCGACAGAAGATCGACGCCAGGGATCCAGTCGAGGCCCTCAGGGGGCATGCAGTAGGTGCAGCGAAGGTTGCAGCGGTCGGTCACCGATACCCGAAGGTCGGTAGCGACACGGCCGAACGAATCAACCAGCATGACCACAGGATACCTTCGATACGTGCTCGTGCTCCTCCGGCAACCACGATGGGTCGGCCTCGCCGCTGTGACAGTGGCGATGTGTGTCCTCTTCTGGTGGCTCGGCACCTGGCAGTGGGGCCGCCACATCGAGCGCTCCGCCCGCAACAACGCCATCGTGGCAGCCGTCAGCGATGATCCGGCGCCGCTGACGAGCGTGGTCCCTGACCCGAGCACCCTGAGCGACGAGGCGGTCTACCGATCTGCGGATTACTCGGCAGGGACGAGGTGCGTCGTCGTCAGACAGTAACTCGAGGACAAAGGCATCTGGAACTCCAACAATCGAAGCGACCTCCAGCAGCGCCCCGGTGTCGGACAGGTTTCGAATCGTGCAGCTGATCGTCGAGCGCCC
>JANLWJ010000480.1:0-6078 GCA_031364455.1 Actinomycetes bacterium
CTCGACGTCGTTAGTGAGCTCGACGTACGGCGCAACGGGGGCCGGCCACCTCGGTGTGATCGGGCCGACGCGGATGGACTACCCAGGAACGATAGGTGCCGTTCGTGCCGTGGCCCAGTACGTCGGTCGCATTCTCGAAGAGTCATCGTGAGCGACCACTACGCCACGCTCGGCGTGACGCGTGAGGCGTCCCAAGACGAGATCAAGCGCGCCTACCGCAAGCTGGCCCGTGAGCTGCACCCCGACGTCAACCCAGGGGCTGAAGAGAAGTTCAAAGAGGTCGCTGGCGCCTACGAGGTGCTCTCTGATCCGGAGAAGCGGCAGCGGTACGACCTCGGTATGGATGGCGCCTCTTTCGGCGGCGCGCAGGGCTTCGGGTTCGGCGACATCATGGATGCCTTCTTCGGCCAGTCCAGCCCGCGCGGTCCCCGCCCCCGGCGGGCGCGCGGTCAAGACGCACTCATCCAGATCAATCTCGAGCTTGCCGACGCTGCGTTCGGCACCAGTCGCGAGCTCACCCTCGACACCGCGGTTGCGTGTGCCACCTGCAATGGTGCAGGAACAGCGGTGGGGACTGAGCCAGTCACCTGCGACATGTGCGGCGGACGCGGCGACATCCAGCACGTCCAGCGGTCGTTCCTCGGTCAAGTGATGACGTCGCGCCCCTGCCCGCAGTGTCACGGGTTCGGGATCACGATCCCGCACCCCTGCCCCGAGTGCTCCGGCGATGGTCGGGTGCAGACTCGGCGCACGCTGACCGTCAAGATCCCGCCCGGCGTCGACACCGGCACCCGCATCCAGCTCACTCGTGAGGGCGAGATCGGGTTCGGCGGTGGCGAGCCGGGTGACCTCTACCTCGAGGTGCTCGTCCTCGACCACCCACTCTTCGCTCGTCGTGGCGACGATCTGCACTGCACGCTGAACATCCCCATGACCGCAGCTGCGCTCGGCGCCAGCATCTTGCTCGACCTACTCGACGGCGTCGCCACCGAGGTCGACATCCGCCCCGGTACCCAGTCGGGTCAGCAGATTCCGCTGCTCGGCCAGGGCGTCCCCCAGCTCCGCGGCGGAGCACGCGGAGACGTCATCGTCCACGTGTCGGTCGAGACGCCCTCGCAGCTCGACGACCGGCAGCGCGAGCTGCTCACCGAGCTCGCCATTCTCCGCGACGAAGAGAAGCCGGCCGGGCAGTTCGCGGCGGGGCAGCAGGGCTTTTTCTCGCGGCTCAAGGACGCGTTCAACGGCCGGTGAGCCGCCCCGTCTTCTTCCTCGACTCGGCCTCAGAACACTCGGCCGGGACATCGTGCGTCCTCGATGGGGCTGAGGGGCACCACGCTGCCGTCGTCCGACGAGTGCGGATCGGTGAGCAGGTGGTGCTCACCGACGGCCGAGGCACCGCACTCGATGCCGAGGTGACTGCCGTTGGCCGCGGTGACGCGTCCTGTTCGGTTCATGCCGCTCGACACGAGGAGCGGTCCCCACTGCACGTCACTGTCGTCCAAGCCATCCCCAAAGGTGACCGCGGCGAGCTCGCCGTTGATCTGCTCACCGAGGTGGGCGTCGACGAGATCGTGCCGTGGCAGGCGGAGCGCTGCGTCAGCCGCTGGAAGGGCGAGAAGGTCGATCGCGGTCGAGCCAAGTGGATCGCCGTCGCGCGTGAGGCGGCCAAGCAGTCCCGGCGCACCTGGTGGCCAGTCGTTGCCGCGGTTGCAGACATCAGTGCCGTCGCCGATCTGATCGGCGGTGCGGATGTGGCTTGGGTGCTGCACGAGGCCGCGACCGAGCCGTTGGCCGGCCTGCTCGCCGGAGGTGCGCAGCCCAGGTCCGGTCGAGTAGTGCTGGTCGTCGGCCCGGAGGGCGGATTGAGCGACTCCGAGCTGGAGGCTCTCCTGGCCGGCGATGCCTCAGCGGTCCGGCTTGGGCCGACCGTGCTCCGCACGTCGACAGCAGGCGTGGTGGCCGCCACGCTCGTGTTGGCAGGTACGGCGTCATGGGGCCGTAGTCTCAGGGAGCAGCCCGAGGGGAGTGCTTATGACCGAGACCGCTGACTGCCTGTTCTGCCGGATCGTGTCCGGCGAGATTCCCGCTGACGTCGTGCGCGCCACGCACGACACCGTCGCCTTCGGCGATGTCGCTCCACAGGCACCGACGCACGTCCTCGTCGTCCCCCGACAGCACCACCGAGACATCGCCACCCTCGCGTCCGCCGACTCCGCCCTCGCCGGGCGCCTGATGGCAGACGCCGCTCAGGTGGCAGCCGACTTGGGGTTGGCCGAGTTCCGGCTGGTGCTCAACACCGGCGCCACAGCTGGGCAGTCGGTCTTCCACGTGCACGTGCACGTCATGGCTGGGCGCGACTTCGGCTGGCCCCCGGGATAGCGGGACGCCCTAGCATGGACACCTCAGAACCCCGAGACCGAAAGGTGGCGCCCCTCACACCAGGGGGCACCTATGGCAGACAACGCCCATCCTGAGCCCGCCGCAACCGAGCCCACCCAGATTGAGCACCGTGTGGTGGTGCCGACCAGCCTCGACATGGTCTCGCTGCTCGGCTCCGGCGACCTGCTGCTTCGCGAGGTCGAGAGGCTCTTCCCCGAGGTCGCCATCCATGTGCGCGGCAACGAAATGCGCTTCACCGGGCCATCGAGCGAGGTGGCGCTGATCGAGCAGCTGGTCGACGAGATGGTGGCGGTTCTGCGCACCGGACAGAGCCTGACCGTCGAGGCTGTCGACCGGTCGGTGTCGATGCTCCGCGATCGCGAGGACGAGAGCCCAGCTGACGTCCTCACCCACAACATCTTGAGCAACCGCGGCAAGACGATCTCGGCCAGGACGCTCAACCAGAAGCGCTACGTCGACGCCATCGACAAGAACACGATCGTGTTCGCCGTCGGCCCGGCCGGCACCGGCAAGACGTACCTGGCCGTCGCCAAGGCGGTGCAGGCGCTCCAGGCCAAACAGATCACCCGGATCATCTTGACCCGCCCAGCCGTTGAGGCCGGCGAGCGACTGGGGTTCTTGCCGGGAACGCTCTCGGAGAAGATCGACCCCTACCTGCGGCCGCTCTATGACGCGCTGCACGACATGATGGAACCAGCAACGATCCCGCGGCTGATGACCGAAGGGACCATCGAGGTGGCGCCGCTGGCGTACATGCGCGGACGCACCCTCAACGATGCCTTCATCATCCTCGACGAGGCGCAGAACACCTCTCCGGAACAGATGAAGATGTTCCTCACCCGGCTGGGCTTCGGGTCACAGATGGTCGTCACCGGAGATATCACCCAGATCGACCTGCCAGGAGGGACCGCCAGCGGGTTGAAGGTCGTCAAGGGCATCCTCGAAGGAATCGACGACGTGCACTTCACCCAACTGACTTCTCGTGACGTCGTACGGCACCGGCTGGTCAGCGACATCGTCGACGCCTACTCGCGTTTTGACGACGACCAAGCCGAGCAGCACCATCGGCGCCCCCGAGGTGTCCGATGACGGTTGCGATCAACAACGAGTCCGGCGTTGAAGTTGATGAGTATGGGCTCGCCAAACTCGCACAGTTCGTGCTGGGTGAGATGGACGTGCATCCGCTCGCCGAGTTGTCGGTGATGCTCGTCGATGAACCGGCCATGTCGAGTCTGCACGAGCAGTACATGGGTGAATCCGGACCCACCGATGTGCTGGCCTTCCCGATGGACGACCTCAGACCGGTCGCTGACCAAGACTCTGACGAGACCGAGCTGTTGGGTGACGTGGTGCTGTGTCCGACGATCGCCGAGGCGCAGGCGCGCAACGCCGGTCATGACACGGCGGCCGAGCTGCGCCTCCTCTGTGCTCACGGCATTCTTCACCTGCTCGGCTACGACCATCACGACCCGGACGAGGAACGCGAGATGTTCGGCCTCCAGGCGCGACTACTCGGTACTTGGGCGGCGACGGATCTCTCGTGACCAGCACTGACATCTGGATACTCGTTGCTGCGGCCGCGCTCGTTGCCGCAGCTGGTGCGCTGTCGGCTGCTGATGCGGCCATCAACCGGGTCTCTCGAGTGAGCCTGGACGCCTACGAGCGTGAGGGCCGTCGGGGAGTCGTAGCGTTGCGCCAGGTCCTAGCCGACCCGGCGCGTTACATCAACGTCGCGCTCTTCCTGCGGGCGATTGCCCGGATATCGGCAGTGGTGCTGGTGGCGGTGGTGGCGCTCGACATCTTCGACACGCGCTGGGAGGCGGTGCTTATCGCTGTTGGCGTGATGGTGGTCGTCGACTACATCGTCGTGGGTGTGGCACCCCGCACACTCGGGCGTCAGCACGCCGCGAGCATCGCCCTCGTGACCGCCCCTGTGGTCTACCGCCTGGCCACGGTCCTTGCGCCGCTCACCAAACTGCTCATCCTCATTGGAAACGCGCTTACCCCAGGTAAAGGTTTCCGGGATGGGCCGTTCGCCAGTGAGGCCGAACTGCGCGACCTCGTCGACCTCGCGGAAGAGCGTTCGCTGATCGAGGATGACGAGCGCCAGATGATCCACTCGGTCTTCGAGCTCGGTGAGACACTTGCCCGCGAAGTGATGGTTCCGCGCACCGACATAGTGTTCATCGAACGTCACAAGACGCTGCGGCAGGCGTTGTCGCTGGGTCTGCGCAGCGGGTTCAGTCGTATCCCCGTCATCGGTGACAACGAGGACGACGTGGTGGGGATCGTCTACCTCAAGGATGTAGCCAAGCGTGCGTTCGACCACCGCGATGCCGAGTCGACCGAGAAGGTCGAATCGGTGATGCGCACGCCCTTCTTCGTCCCCGACAGCCGCGCCGCGGATGAGTTGCTCAAGGACATGCAGGCCAGCCGCACTCACATCGCTGTTGTGATGGACGAGTACGGTGGCGTAGCCGGCTTGGTCACGATTGAGGATATTCTCGAAGAGATCGTCGGCGAGATTGCCGATGAGTACGACGTCGAGGAGCGACCATCCATCGAACACCTACCCGATGGTTCCTTGCGGGTGAGTTCCCGCTTGCACGTTGACGAGCTTGCGGAGGTTCTCAATCTCGATGTCGAAGCGGAGGATTTCGAGGACGTCGACACGGTGGGTGGGATGTTGGCGAAGTTTCTCGGCAAGGTACCTATCCCAGGTGCAACCGTTGAAGCAGCCGGCCTGCAGCTGATTGCTGAGTCAGCGAGCGGCCGACGCAACCAAGTGGGGACAGTCCTGGTTTCTCGGCTTCCCGAGCCAACGTCCACTGACTCTGAGGAGAGCGACGATGAGTGATGCACCCGAGCAGGGCGCTCTCGGTGCCGAAGACGCCAAGCTTGTCACGTTGGCGCGAGGCGCCAGGGCGCGCGTGTCTGCGCCAGAGGGCGCAGCGGTCCGCGACGAGAGCGGTCGCACCCACGCGTCGGCGTCAGTGAGTCTCTTCTCGCTGCACCTGTCCGCGCTGCAGGCGGCGGTGGCCCAGGCTGCAGCGTCCGGAGCGAGAGGGCTGGAGGCCGCAGTGCTCGTCGTCGATCACGGGATCGCTGACGCCGAAGGGGTCTCGGCCGTGCGCGACCTCGGGGGAGTCGGGGTGCCGGTACACGTCGTGGACGCCGCCGGCGCCGTCACCAGCGCCACACGCACCTAGCTCCGGCCCCCAGTCCCGTCGAGTGTGCGTTCGCCGCTGCGTGCTGAGGCGGTGGCGATGACAGCCACCGAGGCAACCACGAGTGCAGCGCCGATCCACTGTCGGATGGTGAGACTCTCTCCGACGACCAGCGCGGCCCCCACGCCGAAGACTGGGACCAACGTCAGGAAGGACCCGGCGATCGGCGCCGCCACGTGCCGCAGTGCCGAGAGGTAGAACCAGAAGGCAAGCGCGTAGTACATCAGCCCAGAGACGAGTGCCGCCGTCCACGCGCCGGCAGACACGTCTGACCAGGCAACCGGACCGGTCAGCTGGCCACCACCTCCGGCGGCCACGGCAACGGCCAGGATCAGCGCGAACGCCAGCGCAGCAGTCTGTTGGTCCAAGGTCATAGTCAGCGCTGGGTCGTCAACGGCCCAGGTCCGCGCCAGCACGGTGTAGATCGCGCAGGCGAAGACGGCGCCGACCG
>JANLWJ010000518.1:0-2675 GCA_031364455.1 Actinomycetes bacterium
GCGAGTGCGCTTCTGGAGTCGGCCGAGGCGGAGATCTCGATTACCTTCCCCGGTGACGTCAAGAGCAGCAACGGGACCGAAGACGGCAACACCGTCACATGGACGCCGGTGCCTGGCGAGGTTACCGAGATCTCAGCCGTCGGCAGCGCCGAGTCGGGACTGCCCTGGACCCTGATCGTTGCGGTCATCGCGCTGCTGACCCTGGTGGTGGTCGGCATCGTGCTGCTCGTGGTCCTGCGGGGGCGGGAGAGCGCCAGCGCCACGGCCGCCGGCCCGCTGCCCGAGGGGAGCATCGTTCCGGATGCACCAGCTGCGCCGCAAGCGCCGGAAACAGTGGTAGCTCCCGAGGCGCCAGCTGCGTCTGAAGCAGCGGAACCTCCCGCGCCTCCCGCACCACCTGCGCCTCCGGCGGGCTGAATGTCGCTGTCGTACAGTCACCTCCGTGCGGCTCACTGACTTCTGGGAGCGCATGGAGACCCATCTCGGTTCCTCCTATGCGCGCAGCTACGCACGTGACCACGTGCTGAGTGCGCTCGACGGGCGCACCGTCGAGCAGGCACTGGCCGAGGGTGAGGACGCCACCCGGGTATGGCGAGCCGTGGTGGTCGCGCTCGATCTGCCGGGGCGCTACCGATGAGCTACCGATGAGCCACCGATGAGCGCCGCGCTGCAGCGGCGCACCGTGCGGGTTCTTGCTGCAGGTCAGGTGCTCACAGGCGTCGGCGTCGGCGCCGGGGTCGCGGCAGGAAGCCTGCTGGTCGCCGATCTCACCGGCAACGAGGGCCCGGCCGGGCTCGCTCAGACGTTCGGCGTGATCGGTACCGCAGTCGCAGCAGGACCCCTGGCCTGGCTCTCGGTCAGGTCCGGACGCCGCATCGGTCTGGTCACCGGGCTCTGGATCGCTGCAGTCGGTTCGCTGGTGGTGATTGCGGCGTCGGTCCTTGAGCTCGTCCCGCTGGTTCTGCTCGGCACCTTCGGGGTGGGTGTCGCCTCGGCGGTTGGGCTACAGGCTCGCTATGCCGCCAGCGACCTGGCCGCCCCCGAACATGTTGGACGCGACCTCGCCCTGGTCGTCTGGGCGACAACCGTCGGAGCCGTCCTCGGCCCCAATCTCATGCAGCCGGCAGCTCGGCTCGCTGAAGCCATCGGCCTGCCGCCGCTGAGCGGCCCGTACCTGGTGACGGCTGCTGCTATCACGCTCGCCGCCCTGCTGGTGTCGGGGCTGCTGCGGCCCGATCCGCTGCTTGCGGCGCGGAGTCTGGCTCTCGCGCAGGATGCAGACCGTGAGCTCGAGCCACGCAGGGCGGGGATGATCGCTGAGCTCGCGCACGGTGCACGGGTCGTGCGGACATCGCCGGGTGCATCCCTGGCCGTTGCATCGCTGGCGGTCGGCCATGTCGTGATGGTGATGGTGATGGTCATGACGCCGGTGCACATGCAGCACGTCGATGTCACTCTGGAGGTGGTCGGCCTGGTAATCAGTGTGCACATCCTTGGCATGTATGCCTTTTCGCCAGTGGTCGGCTGGCTCGCTGACCGGCGGGGGAGCATCTGGGTGATCGGTATCGGCGTGGTGGTGCTGGCCGTAGCCACCTTCGTTGCTGGCACCGCCACTGGTGACTCCGTCGTCCAGCTCGGCATCGGACTCTTCCTGCTGGGGCTCGGGTGGTCGGGCACGCTGGTGGGTGGGTCGGCGTTGCTGTCCACCTCCGTCCCCGACGAGCACCGCCCGGCCGCCCAGGGCGTTGGCGACACCGTGATGAACGTGGCAGCGGCTGTTGGTGGGATCTTCGCGGGAGTGATCGTTTACGCGGCCTCCTACGCCTGGCTCAACGTGGCGGCTGGGCTCTGTCTACTGCCGCTGGCCGCTGCCCTGATCCGGCGGCGTGTCGCAGACGGCGTTCGAACACCTGTTCGGTAGAGTCACTTCGACGCTCCTCGCCAGTCCAGCTCTCCATCGGCTCGTTGTCCACCGGTCGGCCGCTCTCGCAGCCACCTGTCGGAGGTCCGGCGTAGCGTCGCCAGCGACAAAGGATCGACGCACGTTCGACCCAGCCCGACCACCCTCGAAGGGGAACCCATGGCAGACCGCGACAAGGCCCTCGACTCCGCGCTCGCACAGATCGAGCGCCAGTTCGGCAAGGGCTCGGTCATGCGTCTCGGCGACGAGACCCGCGCACCGGTCGAGGTGATCCCCACCGGGGCCATCTCGCTCGACATCGCACTTGGCATCGGCGGGCTGCCGCGTGGCCGGGTCGTCGAGATCTACGGCCCGGAGTCCTCGGGTAAGACCACCGTTGCGCTCCACGCCGTCGCCAACGCCCAGGCGCTCGGTGGCATTGCTGCCTTCATCGATGCCGAGCACGCGCTCGACCCGGAGTACGCCAAGAAGCTCGGTGTCGACACCGACGCCCTGCTCGTCTCCCAGCCGGATACCGGTGAGCAGGCGCTGGAGATCACCGACATGCTGATCCGCTCCGGTGCGATCGACATCATCGTCATCGACTCGGTGGCCGCCCTGGTGCCCCGCGCCGAGATCGAAGGCGAGATGGGCGACAGTCACGTCGGCCTGCAGGCCCGCCTGATGAGCCAGGCGCTCCGCAAGATCACTGGCGCGCTGAGCCAGACCAACACGACCTGCATCTTCATCAACCAACTGCGCGAGAAGATCGGCG
>JANLWJ010000226.1:0-1920 GCA_031364455.1 Actinomycetes bacterium
CCGCGCATCAGGCCGAGATGGATCTCGCACACGCCGGGAAAGGCCTCGCGAATGGCTGCGTACGGGCAGGCGCGCAGGTAGATGCGGTCCGAGAGCGGCTCAGTGGCGGCGTCGAACCCGAGCTCGGAGAATAGAATTGTCACCTGGCTGACGGCTTCCTCGGTGGAGGACGTTGGACGGAGGCGTCCCTCCCCTACCAGGGCTTGTGCCCAGAGCAGGCCCGCTTCGTCAGCGGTTCGCTGGTCGGTACCCCCGATCATCGAGAGCTCGTTGGCCAGCGCTGCGGCCAGAGTCTTGTATGCGTCCTGCTGGCGTGGTTCATCTGGGGCCAACTCATAGAGGACGCGGGGGCGTCCACGGCCTCCACTGTGCTCGGTCGCGCGGCTGACGACGCCGAGGTGCACGAGAAGCTCAAGGTGGCCGCGCACGGTGTTGACGTGCAGTCCGATCTGCTCGGCGATGTCGGCGACCGCGAGCGGCTGGTGAGCCTCACGGATGACCTGGAGGACCGCCTGACGGCCCTGCCTGGACTCCCGCTCCTCGCTCATCGCTGCTCCCGCGATTTGATGCCATTTCAATGACTACATGGATCCTCGCCCGTCACGGAGCTGTCGTCTTGGGACTTTGGTCCCCTGATCTGGGTCTGTTTACGGGCGAAAGCGGCGCTGAGTGGTTTGAAACGGCAGGTACCGGATTCAGCCGAATAAGCACGGGACCGTGGGACCTGATCGCGCAGCCGTGGCGCTTCTACCGTCGAGCCGTCATTCGACGAAGGAGCGACTCATGACGACCACCGCCCCCGAGGCCCCCGAGGCCCCCGAGCGGACCCCGGAGCCGATGACCGCCCACCACGAGGCACCGGGCAGCACGCGGGTCCTGGTGCTCTCGACCTTGTCGTTCACGCTGATGTTCGGCGTCTGGTTGATGTTCGGCGTTCTCGGCATCCCGATCCAGGCCGAGTTCGGACTCTCGGACAGCCAGCTGGCGTGGATTGTGGCCGTCGCCATCCTCAACGGTTCGATCTGGCGGCTCTTGCTCGGAGTGTTGACGGACCGCATCGGGGGACGGGTCATCACGATCGCCATGTTGCTCGTGACCGCCGTCCCGACTTATCTGATCTCCAAGCTCGACCTGACCTACGGGCTGTTGCTGGTGCTGGCCTTTCTCATTGGTTTTGCCGGGAACCTGTTCAGTGTTGGCATTGCCTGGAACGCAGCCTGGTTCACCCGCGGTCACCAGGGTTTGGCACTGGGTATCTTCGGAGCAGGCAACGTTGGCGCGTCTTTGACCAAGTTCTTCGGTCCCGTGCTGATCACGGCCACCGCAGGCGGGGTCTACCTGGGTGGCACGGTTGAGGGCGGCTGGCGGCTCATCCCCGTCATCTATGCCGTTGCACTCGTGGTCATGGCCGTCATCGTTTGGGTGTTCGCGCCACGACATGATCGCAAGCCCGGACAGAGCCGGCCGTTAGGCGAGATGTTCACGCCGCTTCGCGACCTTCGGGTGTGGCGGTTCAGCCTCTACTACGTGGCTGTGTTCGGTGCCTACGTTGCCCTCGCCGCCTGGCTGCCCCACTACTACGTCACCGTTTACGGGCTTGAGCTGCAGGCTGCGGCGCTCCTCACGGCGCTCTTCATCTTCCCCGCTTCGCTGCTTCGCCCGCTGGGCGGCTGGATGTCGGACCGGTTCGGCGCCCGCCGGCTCATGTACTTTACGTTCGGTCTGATGCTGACGGCGCTGCTCTTCCTTGCGGCTCCGTTCGGTTACATCGTGCTCGAAACCGCAGAAGGCACCCGAGAGGTGATGCCGTACTCACTCGGCGTTGTTCCGTTCACGATCCTGATCTTCCTGGTCGGCGTCGCCATGGGTATTGGCAAGGCTGCGGTCTACAAGCACATCCCCGAGTACTTCCCCGACAAC
>JANLWJ010000542.1:0-30062 GCA_031364455.1 Actinomycetes bacterium
CGGAATGTCCTTGCCCGCCTCGGCGGTGAACCGCGCAAACTCGATCGAGTAGTCGTTGAGCAGGTCGCCGTGCTCCTCGGCAACGCTGCCGATCCAAGCAGCGAACATCGTCTGGTAGTGAACGCTGAAGGCTCGCTCCAGCAGCTCGCGGTCTAGCGCGAAGTCGACCTCGTCCACGACCGCACCCGCGTCGCGCAGCGCGAGCGCGGCGTCCCGCGTGTTGGCGGCGACCTCGGGGTCGACCGGCCAGCCAAAGTCAGTGGTGAAGCCGACGCGCAGACCCTCGACGCCATCGAGGACGGCGGGGATCTCCAGCTTCGGGCGCAGCGACGTGTGGTCGTTCGGGTGCGGGCCGGAGAGGGCGTTCTCCAGCAGCGCGCAGTCGGCGACGGTGCGGGCCAGCGGTCCGTTGTGACAGTAGGTGTCCATGTTGAACGGCAGCTCGACGGGGACGCGGCCGTACGGCGGCTTGAAGCCGACGACGCCGTTGAACGATGCCGGGATGCGGATCGAGCCGCCAATGTCGGAGCCGCTGGCGAGGGTTGCCGTGCCCGCGGCCAGCGCCGCCCCCGATCCGCCGCTGCTGCCGCCCACCGCGTAGTGCAGGTTCCACGGGTTGCGGGTGACGCCGTAGAGCTTGGAGTGGGTGAAACCAGCACAGCTGAACTCTGGCGTGGTGGTGCGCGCGTGGATGATGCCGCCGGCCTCGAGGATGCGCTCACCGATGGGGGTCGTCTCCTCGGCGATGACGTCCTGGAAGGCCAGGGATGCCAACGTTGCCGGCTCACCCTCGATCTCGACCTCGTCCTTGAGGCCGACCGGCAACCCCTCGAGCGGACGCGCGTCATCGGGGTTGCGCGCGTAGACCGCCTCTGCAGCCTTGGCCTGCTCGAGCGCGCGGTCGTAGTACGTGAAGCAGAACGCGTTGATGTCGGGCTCGACGGCGTCCGCGCGCGCGATTGTCGCCTCCAGCAGCTCGACGGGAGACAGCTCGCGGCTGCGGAACTTGGCGAGGGCATCGGTGGCGGTGATGTAGTGCAGCTCAGTCATGGCGTGATCGTGCCACACCGCGCCCCGACAGCTAGCTCTGGTTCTTCCAGTCGCGGAGCATCTGCTTCATCTCGGCGATCTCGGCCGTCTGCGACTCTTCGATCGACTTCGCCAGCGCGATGGCATCCGCAGACTGACCGTTCGCCTGCTGGTCCTTGGCCATCTTGATGGCGCCCTCGTGGTGCGCGATCATCATCAACACCCACATGCGGTCGAACGCGATGCCGTCGCCCATCATGCCGCTCATCTGCTGCATCTGGTCGGCGTCCATCATGCCCGGCAAATCGTTGTCGACGTCATCGTCGCCGTGGCCCATCATCATGTGGCTCATGGCGTCCAGGTCGGGGACGTCCTCATCCCACGCCTGGAGCCACCCGGTCATCTCCTCGATCTCCGGCGCCTGCGCAGCCTTGATGCGCTTGGCCAGATCTTGCAACTCTTGCGTCTCGGCTCCCTCGATAGCGACGTCGGCCATGATCAGCGCCTGCTGGTGGTGCGGGATCATGTCTTGCGCGAACGAGACGTCGGCGTCGTTGTGGTCGTCGGACGCCGCATCCGTGCCCATCATCGGACCGGACTCGGGTGCCTCAGACGCACATCCCGCCAGTGCAAGGCAGGCGGCGGCGATGAGCACGGGAATCACGACACGGGGGCCCATACCTCAAGGGTAAGTCCGGGCGAGAGGCACGGCGCGACAGCCAGGACCGATCAGAGCTCTGCCGGCGCGCCGGCACCGACAATGTCGACGGTGCACCTCGACCGGGCTAAAGTCACCTCAGCAGGCACCGATAATGGAGGTATAGAGCCTCCGCCCGTTGCAGCTGTGAAGCGCAGCGGGCGGTGTGCCGTCATCAAAAAGGCAGCAGTGAGCCGACGAGTGAGCGTCCAACGCAGCACGGTGCTGCTGGTGGGTTGTCTGATCACTGCCAGCGCTGCACTGGCGACACCACATGCTCAGGCAACGCCCCGCGCCAAAGGGCCCACTGCCACCCTGCCAAACATCGTCCTCATCATCACCGACGACCAGCGAACGGACACGCTGGACACGATGCACGTAGTGCGGCACGAACTCCGCGCCAAGGGCGCCAACTACACCGCGGTCATCCCCACCTCACTCTGCTGCCCGTCGCGCACGGCCATCCTCAGCGGTAACTACTCGCACACCACCGGCGTCTGGTCCAACCGAGAGGGAACGGGCGGCTGGCCGGTCTTCAACTCCAGCGGGTATGAGGACCGCACCATCGCTGTCGCGTTGGACGCGGCCGGCTACACCACCGGCTACTACGGCAAGTACCTCAACAACTGGAACCACGCGCCCGAGGGCTACACCCCTCCCGGCTGGGACGAGTTGATGGCGATGTGGGAGCCGCCGCCGGGTCAAGGCGCCGGCGCGTACTACAACTACGAGCTACGAGGGACCGAGCCGACCGAGCAGTTCGGCGACACCCCCGACGACTACTCAACTGACGTCATCGCCGACAAGGGTGTCGACTTCCTCAATCGAGTCGGCACCGACCCCTACTTCTTGATGCTCGCCACCACTGGCCCGCATGCGATGTACACACCCGCACCGCGGCACGTCGGCAAGTGGGCTCCTGGCAAGCCGTACGACAACAAGGCGCTCAACGAGCGCGACATGAGCGACAAGCCGCGCCACATGCGACACCTTGAGAAGGTGAACGTCGACCGCATCCATAAGATCGAGCGACGCACCGGTCAGACCCTGCGCAGCGTCGACGAGCTGGTCGGACGCGTCTTGAAGCACGTCGACCTGACCAACACCCTCGTCATCTACATGTCCGACAACGGTGTGATGTGGGGTGAGCACCGCCTCAAGGGCAAGAACGTGCCGTACCGGTGGGCCACCGAGGTGCCGCTCTTCATGCGCTGGGACGGCGTGATCGAACCGGGACGCCCCAGCGGCATCGTCACGAATGCCGACGTTGGGGCAACCGTGCTGGACGCGGCCGGCGTCCCTGACGCATTTCCCACCGACGGCGACACGGTGTTCAACGGCACCACCGAGATCAGCACGATGGAGGCTAAGGTCTCGCCGCGACGTCCGTCCTACTGCGGCGCCCGCACCGAGCGGTATCTCTTCATTGAGTACGAATCCGGGCAGCGTGAACTGTATGACTACCAGCGCGACCCGCTCGAGCTCGAGAATCGATCGAAGTTGCGGCGCTACGCCGACGTGCAGCACGAGCTGAGGCGAGCGGCCAAAGAGCTGTGCAGCCCGCCCCCGGGCTCGTTCACGTGGGGGCGCAACTGACACCTGATCCTTCGCACCGGCCGCACCACGGCCTAAGCGGCGAGGGCGTCAGGCGCCGCGGCTCTTGCGGAACGGGCCGACGACCTCAAAGGTGAGCCCCTCGTTGTCGATGCCCCGCTGCGAGCTGAAGTAGAGCCGCGTCCCGTCCGGGCTGAACGCCGTGCCGGTGATCGCGCTTCCGGTGTGGCCGACCAGCTGCAGGAACGGCGCGGACACCCGACGCCGGGTCGCATCGGCGAGCAGGACCAGCTGCAGGTCGACGTCGTCCTCGGCGACCAGGATGTCGCCGGACCGCTCATGCACCGTGATGCTGGCCGGGTGATGCAGCGGCGCGTCAGCTCCGACCACGTCGGCGTCGTAGATCACCTCGAGCTCACTGGTTGCCACGTTCATCGCCCACACCCGTTGGTCGGTGGTGGTCGCGAAGAACAGGTGACCGTCGGAGAACCAGGCGACGTCGCTGCGGTGGAAGCCGGTCGTCGCGTCACTGCGCTCTGGACGCCGCCCCGAGACCTCGACCCAGTCGACGTGACCGCTGCGTCGCACCTTGGCCGCCTCGAGGATGCCGGTCGACAGGTCGCCGTACTCGTCAGGACGGAAGCGGTAGACGCGTCCGTCGTAGTCGTCCTCGGTCAGGTAGACCCAGCCGGTGCGCGGGTCGACGGCAGCGGCGCCGTGCGGGAACGCGCCGACTCCGGGGCGGACGGCACCCTGACCCGGCTTCAGCGGGTCGCACTCCCACACCCGGCCCTGCCCGAACCGCTCACACGACAGCCAGGTGAACCACGGCGTCGCACCGCCGGCGCTGTTGTCTGGAGTGCCGTCGAGGATCCGGTACGCGTCGACGATGCGGCCATCGGCATTGAAGCGGATCGCCCCGGCGCCGCCTCCGTGACCGGGCAGGTCGGCGTTGCTCGCGTACACCCAGCCGCCGTCCTTGGTGCGGAAGGTCGCGCCACCGGCCGGCTCACCGTGCCACGTGTAGTCGGAGCCGGCGACGAGGCGTCCGGTGCGGCCGATCAGCCGAGCGCGGAAGCCGCCCGGCAGGCGGATGCCGTAGATGTCCGGCTGGCCGAGCGGGCCATACGGCCCCAGGCCGATGAGGGCCGGCGACGCGAGCGCCCCGCGCCAGAAGTCGATGCCGTATGTGAGCGCGGGGGCCGGCCCGCGGTTCGGGGTCCGGTAGCGGTCCATGGTGGTCATGGCACTGAGGGTGTCCGCGCCGGGTTACGGTCCGTCGTCCCCTGGGTGAAACAGCGAGTGAACACTGGTGGACGAGTTGGCGCGCACCTGGACGGCGGGCGTCGCCTTGAGGCGCGCGCACCGCCCAATCGCCGCCGGTCGCAGGGCGGCGCGGCACAATGGGCGGGAATCGTCGTCGCACCCGGAGGCTTGAACCAGCGTGGAGTTCGTTGCCCTCATCGCCCGGCTGGCCCTTGTGGGCACCTTTGTCATCTCCGCCGTCGCCAAGATCCGGGACGCCGATGGCGCACGGCAGGCCGTCCGAGACTTCGGCGTCCCCGCAGGCATCGCTCCGCTGGTGGCCACCTCGCTGGCGCCACTCGAGCTGGCGTCGGCCGCCCTGCTGCTGACCACCGACCTCGGCGTCACCGCCGGCGCGCTCCTGGCGCTGGGGCTGCTGGCCGCGTTCACCGCCGGCATCGTCACCAACCTGCTGCGCGGCAACCGGGTCGACTGCCACTGCTTCGGCGCGATGTCGTCCAAGCCGCTCTCGTGGTGGTCGGTGGCACGCAACAGCGCGATGATGCTGCTGGCTGCTGTGGCGCTCGCAGGGGGAACGACGCAGGGCTGGCCGTGGCAGGTCGTGAGCGAAACCTTCGAGGGACTCTCCACAGCCCAGACGTGGCTCGCCGTGGGGCTGATCGCGCTGGCGCTGGTCGTCGTCGTGCTCGCCACTCTCTTCTTCGCGCTGCTGCAGCGCTACGGCGCGCTGCTGCTGCGCCTCGAGGCACTGGAGTCCTCCCCCGCCGGAGCGCACCACGGCCACGGCCACGCGCACGAGTTCGCCCCGTGGGCGGCGCCCGAGATCGCCGCGGTGGACGCGTCCGACGCCGACCTGACCCTTGACGACATCGCCGCCGACGACCGCGCCAGCCTCTTCGTCTTCGTTGCCCCGTGGTGCGAGGCGTGCGGCGAGCTCGTCGACGACTTCAAGGCGTGGCAGGCCGACGAGACCGGCCCCAACGTCGTCGTCCTCAGCGGCGGCGAGCGCGACGCGATCACCGCCAAGTTCGGCCCCGACGTTCGCGTGCTCGCCCACGACGGCGCGCCCGTCGACGACTACCGCGTCGAGTACACGCCGGGCGCTGTCGTGGTGAGCACCGACCGCATGGTGACCGTCACGCCGTCGTACGGCACGGACGACGTGCGCCGCCTCTACAGCGCGCTTGCCGGACGCGAGCCGCAAGACCTGGTGATCGGCCCGCCGCCGGTGCGCGAGGGCGACCCGGCCCCGGACGTCATGGTCGAGGTCGACGGTGAGCGGATGCCGATCGCCGCGGCAGCCGGCGACGACGCCGTCCTCCTCTTCTGGGACACCACCTGCGGGTTCTGCCAGCAGATCGAGGCTGACGTTCTGCGTCGGCAGGAGAGCGTGCCGCTGGTCCTGGTGCTGCGCGGCGACTCCGAGACGAGCGTCCGCGAGGCCGGGTTCACGATGCCGGTGGCGCTCGACCCGACGTTCGGCGTCGGCGGGGCACTGCAGGCTCCCGGGACGCCGACCGCCGTCCGGCTGCGCGACGGCGAGATCGCGTCGACGGTGGCTGTGGGCGGGCCAGAGGTGCTGAACCTGCTGGCGTCCGTCCGCGTCATGGGCTGACGCCCACCCTCGCAACGTGTTAGCTGCCTGGGGCTATACCCCCAGCGAACGCACACGGTCCTGTCGATCTAGCGCGTGTCGGCGCTGTGCTCCCCTCTGACCCACCGGTCAGGATGAGCAGATGACCGATGAGTGGGAGGTGCGGCTCACGCTGGCTGTCGAGCCGCCACCGGACGAGGGAACCGTTCACCGGATCGGGACGACGAAGCCGGTGCCGTGGTCGGGCGTTGGCCTGGCTGAGGGCGTCCAGGGGATCACCCGTCTCGCGCTCAACTTCGTCTCGACGCCGGCCACGCCCGCCCAGGCAGTGGCGCAAGCCTTCGCCAGCGTCGACAGCGCCCTCGACCAGCACGGCATCGGTCTCGAACGAGTGATCGACGTCGCTGTGGTGTCGGCGACCCGCGACGAGCGGGATTGGTAGGCGGCCGGATGCCCTGCTGCGGCGTCCGTTAGCCCGAACGAGTGAGCCACCTCAGTTGATCTTCACCCGAATGGCGGTACGGCGATCCTTGGCGATCCCTCGGCGAAACGTTCCTCTGCTCAAGCCCGATAGCCCAATTGCCGAAGTTCTCTTCGTGGGGCACTGGCTCGACGCTCTGGCCAAGGCGTCGACCGGTCACCGAGCACGTCATCGCACAGGTGGCTCGGGGACTGAATCACCGCCTGAGTCCGGGCGTCCCGTAGAGATCTCCCCTGCGCCGAAAGCGCAGGGCCTGACTCGTCGCGCCCTGCTCCGCCGCGGTGCCGTGGTCGGCGCCGTGGTCTGGACGACACCGATCCTTCAGACGGCGCTCGCCCCAGCGGCGTCTGCCAGCCACTGCACCAGCAGCTGCCCCCTCGGCTCACCCTGCTCCCCGCTCATCTCGTGTCAGGCCGGACTCGTCTGCACCGGCGGGTTCTGCCTGGTGGCCACCGGCAGCGGAGGCTGCACCACGAACGCCGACTGCGCCAGTGGCGCCTGCTCGGGTGGCACGTGCCTGTCCTGGCCAGGCGCCACCTGTACCGCCAACAGCCAGTGCGCATCCAACAAGTGCGCCGGAGGCCAGTGCTTCGCCAACGGTCTCAACGGCGCCTGCCGAACGACGACTGACTGCACCGACAACACCACCTGCAGCGCCACCACCCAGACCTGCGGCGGGGTGGGAGCCGCCTGCGCCAACAACAACAAGTGCACGACCAACAAATGTCAGGGGGGCATCTGCGTTCCGTAGGCGGCCACACAGAGTGACCCACCCCACAGACAGACGGGTCGTATCGGCTCGACGGCTCGCGCGAAGTGCCCCTTTTCCCCTAGAGTGTGCCCGTCGGCAGTCGCACCTCCCGGGGGTAGCTCATGAGCAGTTGGCTCGATCGTTGGGCCAGGCGCGCCGCCGAGGCGACGCCTAGTGCTGCTCAGGACGCCGTGGCGCCTTCGCGCCCCGCCCCCGCTGCATCCCGTCGTGACTTTCTGAAGAAGGCCGGCATTGTCGGCGGCGTCGCCTGGTCGGTACCTGTGCTCCAGACCGTGATGGCCCCGGCGGCGAGTGCGTCGTACGGCACAGCGTTGGGTGGCACCTGTACGGGGACCGGCGCATGCAACAACGGACTAGCTAGCTGCTTCAATAATTCCTGCGGATCCGCTGGTGCACCCGTCCCGGGAGGCTGCCCAAGTGGGGGGCTCTCGGCGACGGGATGCCTTTCGGGCAAGTGCAACAACGGCACTAACCTCTGCAAGCCATAACATCTGAGGGTGGATGTTTGAGGCCGTGCAAACTGGGACCAAATGATTGTCTAGCGATTCGAGCGTCATCAACTCAACGCTCGAATTCATTGTCGGGCGACATGGGCGGCTTCTTCTACATGCCGGTGGCTCAGCAGAGCCGGGCGGGCGTGCGGTAGTTGTACATGGCGCCTCCGGCGCTGGCAAGACAACGCTTACTACTGCCCTCGTCCAGAGCGGGCACGCCTATATCACCGATGAGACGGTCTGCCTAGATCCCGACACGCTCGTCATTGAGCCCTTCACCAAGCCGCTCACCGTCAAGCCCGGGTCGCAAGAACTGCTGGCGCATCTGGCGCCACCGCCCGACGAGGTCTCCGAGGGCAGCGGCAACTGGCAGCTCCCACCGGAACGCTTGGGCGGTCCAGCGCTTCCCGACACCGCGCTGCGGCCGGCCGTCATCGTGTTCCCGGACGTCGACCCGGATCGCACCGATGTCGAGGCCACACCGGTCTCCCCCGCTCGCGCTGCCTTCGTGCTCGGCGAGCAGTCGAGCGCGATGTGGGCGATCGAGCCGCGTCCGTTGGCGGCGATCGCCCGGCTCGTCACCGCGGTCCCTGCCTTCCGGGTCTTCTACGGGAACGCATTCGACGCAGCACCGGTGATCATCAACGAGCTCATGGACGCTGCCCCACCCGACGGGCTCGAGCCGCCCTCCAACCTTCCCCAGCCCGCCCCCACCGGAACCGCCGGGCCACGACGCGCCGACGGCGTCGACTGGATCCTGCTCGCAGGCGAAGCCGTTCTCTTTGACGGCGAACACCTGCACCATCTCGACGGCCCCGGCGCGGCCATCTGGCTCGCCCTCGACGGGGAGCTCGGCCTTCCGGGCGTCGCCGCGGAGCTCGCCGACCACTATGGCGCCGACGCCGACCACGTCCTGCTCGACGTCGAGGACCTCGTGCGCGTCCTCACCGCACGAAAGCTGATCACCCACCCCTGATCGAGGCCTGCGATTGGAACCTAGGGGGTTCCTGGTGCCCCTTAGGTTCCAATCACGGCGGGTCCGCACCACCCGGCTGGCGGATGCCACCGGGGCTCGGCGTCCGCGATCCTTGATTGGTTGGGGACCAGTCGATGTGTAGGGGGACAGGATCGTGGGGGGACGTCGTTGGCGCGCGCTCGCGGCGTCCGCCTGTGCCGCGATGGCGCTGCTCGTGCTGCAGCCCACCACCGCCAGCGCGGTCGCTGACACGACACCGCCGAACCCGCCAACGATCACCGGGCCGAGCGGCCGCGTCGCATCGACGAGCGCCGACATCTCGGTGACGCGGGCTGACCCATCCGACACCGTGCTGTGCTTTGCCGACGGCATCGAGGTGAATTGCCCCGGCTCGTGGACGATCAACGGCCTCGACGAAGGTGCGCACACCGTCACAGCCACCTCCTACGACGCCGCCATGAACGAGTCCGCCACGGTGTACGTCTACTGGGTGGTCGACTCCATCGGGCCGGTCGGCACGACGATCGCGCCGAGCGGACTCACGACGAATGCCACCGTCAGCTTCAACGAGATCGTTGCCGGTGTCTCTGCATCGTCTGTCCGACTGGTTACGGACGCAGGGAGCGCGGTACCGGCAAGCAGATCTTGTGTGACCAACACTCTCGAGGCGACACCCTGCGGCAGCGCGAGCGTGCGCAAGGTGCTCCTCAAGCCAGACGCAGGCTGGGTTCTCGGTGAGCGATACCGAATTCTCGTGAACCCGGTGGGCGCAGCGACTGTCGCCGACGACCTCGGCAACATCGCCGCCGCAACGAACTCCGCGTTTCGCGTGCAGACCTGGACCGAAGAGCTCGGTGCCACCTACACCTGGCGCAAAGTCACCAACGACAAGGCACGAGGTGGTTCGTACCTGGTCGAGCGACGCCAGGGAGCGAGCGCGACCTGGTCGTTCAGCGGCGGATCACTGACGTGGGTAACCATGACCGGCCCGGCACTCGGAAAGGCCGAGCTCTACGTCGACGACACGCTCCGCGGTACGTACAACAACTACAGCGAGCGCGTGCGGTTTGGTGTCGAGCGATCGCTGACCGGTCTTGGTGCCGGGCAACACGTCGTCGAGGTGCGCGCGCTCGGCAAGAAGGGCGCCCGTGCCGGGACGGGAACGCTCGTTGCCGTGGACGGCTTTGTCACGGCCAGTGGCAGTGATGTCGCTCCGGTGGTCGCGCAGACGTGGCAGCGCACCGACAACGCGAACGCGTCCAACGGCTACTACTCCATCGCCGACCTCGGCAGCCAGACGGCGTCGCTTACGTTCCGCGGCACAGCCGTAACGCTTCACACCGCTGTTGGTCCGCGGTTCGGCGAGGTGGCGCTCTTCGTCGACGGCGAGCTGGCCAAGACCGTGGACCTCTACGCGCCGGCGGTGGCGTTCGGCGAGCAGGTGACGGTCTCCGGCCTATCCGATGCCCGCCACACCCTCGAGTTACGCGTCCTGGGTTCGAGCGCAGCTGCGTCCGCCGGGACAGGTGTCGTGGTCGATCGCATCAGTGTCGGGTGACTCCTAACCACACGCACTCGAAGCCCCACAACGTCAACCGGCTGTGCACTCGCCGCGCTCGGGAGCGCGTCAGCCCAGACGGTCGGGGTCGGCCGCAGGGAGGATGTTGCCACCGAGGTCGGCCACTTGGACCTCCTCGTACGGAGCGGTCAATGGGTCAAGAGATGCACGCGGCGCCGTGAGCGGGTCGAAGGCGGGTCGCGGGGCTGGTGGCGTCCATGCCACGCCGGCCGGCGAGAACTCCTCGCCCACCGGCACTTCATCGACAGCAGTAAGCGGCACATCGTCGTCGAGGCCGAAGCGCGCGCCCGAAGCGGTATCGGACGGCAAGAGATCAACCTTTGGAAGACGGTGGCCGTACGGCGAGATCGCGTCGGCGAGCGGGACCCCGGCCGAGCCGCCGATCACCTTGTCCTCGGCAGGCACGACGGTTGAGAGCACCGGAGCGTCGCTCTTGGTCTCCTGCTTGCCCTCGCGGGCGACGGTGCTCGAAGAGACTGACACCGTCGGTGCGTCGGACGCGTGCACGGTTGCGGACGCCGCCGAACGCGGCGCGGGTTCTGGCGCGGGTTCACGCGCGGGGGCTGGCGCTGGCGCATCGGCGTCCTTGCCACCAGCGCCGTTCTTGACGGGGTCCACTTTCCCCACCGGGAAGGTCGGCGTCGGCGAACCATTTACACCGGGCAACCCGCCGAAACCAGCGGGGATGACCGGTGCGTGGTCCTCGTACTTCCCGCGCGTCTCGGTTGCGCTGTAGTCGTACTGGTAGCCGTAGCCATAGCGGTGCGAGTCCGGCCCGCGTGCTGGCGCCATGTTCATGACAAGGCCAAGGATCTTGCCGCCCACCGCCTCAACGCTGCTGACGGCCGTACGCAACTGCTCGCGGCGCGTCTTGCCTGTCGCAATCACCATCAACGCACCGCCCGCGAGTCGGGTCAGGACAGCGGCGTCAGTCACTGGCAGCAACGGAGGCGCGTCAATGATCAGCGTCGCACGCTTCTCGAGGTGGTGAACGAGGTCAGACATCGCCTGGCTGCCGAGCAGCTCCGACGGGTTCGGCGGCAGTGGGCCGGATGCCATAACCCAAAAGTTGCCGGTGGCGCCCCACGGCTGCAGCACGTCGTCAACGGTGGCGCGTCCGACGAGGACGTCGGTGAGGCCGGCGCCACCTTCGATGTTGAGATAGTCGGCGATCTTCGGGCGCCGCAGGTCTGCCTCGATCAGGAAGACCGGCTGACCGGTCTGTGCGATGGTGAGGGCGAGGTTGATCGCCGTCGTCGTCTTGCCTTCGCGCGGTACCGCACTGGTGATGACGATCGACTTCGGACGGTGGTCGATGTCGACGAACTGCAGGTTGGTGCGCACCTGCCGGAACGACTCCGCGCGCTTGCTCTGGCCCTGGACGTCGGTGAGCAGCGGTTTCTTCTCTGCGTCCGCCTCGTAGCCGATGACACCGAGTAGCGGCTGATCGAAGTGCTTGGCCAACGCATCGATCGACTTGAGGCGAGTGTCGAGGGTCTCCAGCAGCACCGCAGCACCGACACCAACTGCCAGGCCGACCAGAAAGCCAAGGGCCAGGTTGATCATCGTGCGCGGCGAGGACGGTGATGTGGGAAGCGAAGCCGGCTGAGTCGTCTTGATGGTGACCAGGGGGTCTCCACCCGCTGCCGGCACTTCAAGTTTGGCGACCTCAGCCCCCAGCTGCGCGGCCGTCGAGTTCGCGATCGACTGTGCGAGCGCCGGATTTGGGTCGGTGGCCGAAATCTCCAGTGTCACCGTGTCGAGCGGGTTGTTAACCTCGATCTGGCCGGCCAGCTGGCTCAGTGACTGCGGCAGCCCGAGGTCTTCCTTGACAGCACCCATGACGCCGTCAGCCGTGACGACGTCCACGTAGGACTTCACCCGCTGCTGGGCGAAGTACGAACCGGTGAGTGCTTCACCAACGGCCGAGCCGCCACCTTCGGTGCTGCCGCCATTGACCGAGACGAAGGTCGTCGCCGTGGCGGTGTACATCGGAGTGGCCAGCATCGAGGCGAGCGCTGCCGCCATGAGACCGAGGAGAGTGGTCGCCGTAATCAGGCGCCAACGAGCCCGAAGGATGTCTATGTAGTCCCGCAGATCCACAGCGAGTGACCTTCCGGTTGCAGAGCGCCTCGACCCCTCTCGGCGCGGGGACGCGCCGAGAGCACATGCAAGAGCGCCACCGCCGAAATCGGGGGCTCCCCCACCATGATGGCCTATGAACGCCAAAATTGGGATGTGACGCGTGTGACAGAAGTGACGACTGGGACGTCACCGCGCTTCCGACGTCCGGAATGGGTCGCTCACGTGCTCGACGAGGCGGCCGAACCGCCCCGCGCTGTGCTGCTGCACCTGCCCTCTGGACGCCGGATCGGCCTCTCCGACACGGCCACCCGGGTCTGGCAAGAGATCGTCGCCTCCGGGGCCGAAGGCGTCCAAGTGGGTGTCATCACCGCCAATGTGGCTCCTGAGTACGGGGTGGACCCTACGATCATCACTCACGACGTCGTCGCCCTGCTGGACGACATGGTCGCAGGCGAATGGGTCGAAATGGTTCACGAGCACGAGGGGGGTGGGCAAGGATGAGTCGCGGAGTCGTTACCGGTGGCATCGTCGGGGTGCTCGCCTTGGGCACCACGCTCCTTGTGGTGCTGGCCCTGCACCCGGCCCAGGTCGACGTTCCCCCCGTCGCGCCGTTCGAGATCGGGGCGGTCGCCGCCTACGGTGACACCGTCTGGCGGTGGGTCGGCCCCACCGACTGCAACGCCGACGCCGACGTCGTCCAGCTGGAACGCAGTGTGGGCGGTGGCGACTGGATCGACAGCGCGATCCCGCTCTCCAACATCTTCGCCATCTCGTTCGCCGACGACCAACGCGGCCTGGCGACCGGGAACACCAGTGAGTGCGCCCGCGGAGTCGCCGTCACCACAACCGGCGGCCGCATCTGGAAGTACCGCCAGGACAACCCCGTCCTGCTCGACGCCTGGTTCCAGGGCAGCACCATCTGGGGCATCGAGCGGGTGATCGGTCAACCGGTGCTGGCGGCCTACAAGCTGGACAGCCGCCTACGGCTGCGGCCGGTCCCTGGCATCGAACCGATCCAACCCTGCGACGCGTCCGACGGTGTCCCCGACCAGATCGCCTACTGGAACGACACCACCGGGCTGCTCTTCTGCGAGAACGACGTCGTGGGGTCGCGCCTAGTCGCGCGCACCACCAACCAGGGCGAGAACTTCGAGCGGCTCGCTGACGACCGCCCAGCGACCGGCCTCGACGGCGGCGGGTCGGTGCTCGACATGGATGTCACCGGCACCGAGACCGTGTGGCTGCAGATCACCGCCGAGGCCGGATGCAGCGAGGGCCAGCTGCGGGTGAGCGACAGCCAGGGGGCGGTCTTTGCCCGGCTGCCGTGCCCGTCGAAGTCGGTGGAGATCAGCGAGGTCCTCGATGTGGCGTTCACCAACGAGACCGACGGAGTCATGCTCGCCCTGCTCAACCGTGAGCCAGTGATGTACGTGACCAACGACGGCGGCGCCTCCTGGAGCACCAACTAGCCCCTCGGTGAAAACTTACCCAGCGTTTCGAGCGCTGTGCGGCACCGAAAGGGCGGGTAAGTCTTCAGGACGCCAGCGCGGACGCCACCGAACGGAGCTCGCCCCGGGCGCGAACCATCACCTCACGTGGAGCGAGAAAGGAACAGGGTCAGTGCGAGCTGCGGCGACGCCGAGTGGCGATCACCAGCAGGAAGCCTGCACCGAGCAGAACCGCTGCCACCAGAACAGTTCCGGCGATCTCGCCACCGGTACGCGGCAGGCCGCCACCGAGGAACGGGACGCCGCCAACTGCATTGGCGTCGTCACCTGAGCCGTGGCCGGAACCGTTCTCGCCGTTGCCGCCGTCATTGACTGGGACGACATTGTCGCCCACAGCGGTGACCGTCACGTCCGCCGAAAGGGAGAGGTCTTCGCCTGTGTCGGAGGTGCCCGACATGGTCACGCGGTTGACACCGGCAACGGTGAAGGTGACCCTGCTGGTTGCGATGCCCTTCTTGTTGGCGGTCGCGCTCGAGGTTCCGACCGACTCGCCGCCTTCACTGACGTCGACGGCCACGGCAGAGCCGGAGCTGAAGGTCTGTGCGGTAAACGTTACGGAGCCGCCGACCTTGGCATTGAACGAGGTCGCGGTGATCTGGTAAAAGACCGGCGGATAGTCGGTCTCGGCGTTCGCCGGAGCCATCCCCATCGGCATCGCCAGGACAGCAAAAATCGCCGCAAGAGACATACCGCGACGCAGTGTCTTGGTGCCGAACACTCCGCACCCCCATCGTTTGCCAGACCCGGTGCAGTACGCCCCGAGCACTCGTAACGTTCGCGCGAGGCCAGCCAAAAAGCCGGACCCGTGCATCGACTCGCCCAGCCTAGCGGCATATGGGCCGTTTGCGGCTAGTCGGCGCTGCACGTCCTGGTGTCGGCATCCCGGGTGATGGGCTTGACCAGGGGCGTCACGAAAGTGGTGATCTCCCCTTCGGTGGGCGGTTCGGCCACCTCGAAGACCAGCGTCGTCGACTCGCCCGCCCCCAGCTCGATTCCAGACTGGAAGACGGCGTGCCCCTGCTCCCTTCCCTGGGCAACGTCCAACAACTCGCCGTCCCGTATCGCGCTGACCAGGGACGATCCTGCGGTGGCGTACACCTGAGAGTAGAAGAAGCTGTCGCCGTTCCCGTTCTGCAACTGCCCGTCCGGTCTCGGTGGCAGGTCTGCCCTGGCGGCGACGTAGAGCGGCAGGCTGTCATCGCCGGGGGCGCTGTTCTGGTAGGTCACCGTGATCTGCCCGCGCCGCCCGCCGTCCGCCGTGCACCCGATCAGCTCGTAGGTCAGTGACTGGTAGAGGTAGTAGTCGAGCTTGTTGCCGCCCCCGTTGATTGTGGCCAGCCCGGCGAAGGGCGCCGCGTCCCCCGGCAGTGCCCCGCCCACCGAGGACGCCGCCAGCTGCTTCTGCTCATTCACCTGATCGGAGTACACCAGCAGCCGGCGCTCCCCGGCCGCCTTGCCCAGGGCGTCGATCAGCGCCTTCGGGTCTGCCTCCCCCGAAAAGACGGCGTCCAGCGAAGCCTGAGCCACCGTCTGCAGGTACGCGTCCCGCTCGGCGTCATCGTCGATCAGGAAGTAGATCTCGTTCTCGGTGAACGAGACGACGTTCTCGGACGAGATCACCCGCCCGTCCGGCAGCGTTACCGGCCCAGTGGCCTCCAGCAGGTACGACAGCGTGACCGGGTCTGTGGTGACCACGCCGTCGAGGCGCTCACCGGTGCGGTCCTGCCACATCTTCAGCCACAGCTGGGCGGCATAGGGGTAGTGCGGCGACATGTTGGCGCCGGCCCACGTGGCCGGGTCGTCGCCGTAGAGGGCGTAGTAGTCGGGGCCGAAGTCGAGCGGCAGCTCGTCGTACTGCTGATCGTCGAGCGTCGAGCGCGGCGCCAGCTGCCGCACGTCGACGCGTCCGTCATCGGCGGTGATGACGCCGAACGAGCCGAAGAAGCCACCAGTTCCGCGCGCCTCGTTGTTCGACTGCAGCGCCAGGAAGTAGCTGCGCCGACCGTCGGCGCCCATCATCGGCGGGATCAGCTTCGCGCCGCGGACCGCAGACTGCGTCTCGGCCAGCGCGTCGTCCAGCTCGGTCTGCAGACCGCTTACGGCGTCCTGCACCTTCGCAGGCGTGCCGTCGGTCTCGATGCCGGCGACGTCGGCGGTGATCGCTCCCAGGGACGCCTCCGCCGACTCAAGGGCCGGAGCCGCCTGCTCGAACGCGTCGAGGTTGAGCTGATCGCCCGCGGCGCGCAGCGAGTCGGGAGTGAGCGCGGTTCCGGCCGCGACGAGATCGGGCAAGGCGTCCTGCGCGAGCGCGTCGGCGGCATCGGCAACTTCGCTGACCGCCGCCGGCGTTGCCCCGATCACCGGGATGGCCGACGCGATGGTGAAGACCAGGTCGCTGGTGGCGTCGGCCGCGCGGGAGGTATCGCCCTGGACAACGGCCAGGTGCTGGGCGGCGTCGTCGGTGCGGCCGTCCGCGAGGTCTTCGCGCACCAGCGTGACGCCGGCGCGGGCACTGGTGAGCGCATCAGCGGCCTGCTGCCCCTTGACGTAGATCCAGACTGCACCGACCACGAGCACGGCAACCATGACCACCAAGAGGAGCAGAAGTCGGGAGCGGCGCGTCACACGTCCCATCGTCGCATCCGACGAACGGCGCACGGTGCACCCCCGCAGCAACACCCAGCCAGCCGCTGTGTTGGGAATCTAGGGGGGACTAGGGGCCCCCTAGATTCCGATCACGGGCCTGGCGCGGCGTGCTGGGCTCCGCTCAGTTGTGCCAACGCCCGGCCGCGGTGCCCCCTGAGGGGCTACCGTCAAACCCGGCTCAGGGCCGAGCAGGGGGTACACGATGGCGAGCACGACGACGAAGCGTGCAATGACGGCTGCCGTCGCAGTGGGTCTGGCCGCCAGCGGTGTCCTCGGTGGCGGTGTGGCCGACGCCGCCGGCGGCACCACCTGCACGCCGACCACCCGCACTCTGAACACGCTGACGTACTCCACTCCCCAGGCCCTGAGCCCTCGCGGGCACGTGGTCGCCGACGAGGCGAGCCAGGGGGCCAGTGACGGTCTGTGGCTCCATCGCCCCGACGGCACCAAGACGGCAATCGCGTTCGACGACGGAACGAGGCCGACGACTGCAACCGACGTGAGCGCCCGTGGAGCGACCGTCGGATCCGCTGTCCGCTACCCCACCCTCGGCGCCCTTCGTGGCTGGATCAGCACCGGGGGCTCGGCAACCTGGTTGCCAGAACGCACCAGCGCTAACTCGTTCGTGGCGCAGAGCGTCAACGGCTCCGGAACAGTCGTGGGAGTCGACAGCAACATCACCACCAGCCTCCCGGGCGAGACCGACTTCTTTGCCGACCCGATCGTCTGGGCGACGAGCGCGAGCTTGCCGCAGAGTCTCCCGGTGCCAACCGGCTTCCACGCCGTCGCGTTCGACCGCGGCGAGCCCTTGATCAGCATCCGCGCTGACGGGCTCGTGTCTGCTGTCTTAGTTGACCAGACCAACGGCACCTACCTCGCCCGCTGGGCGACCGCGACGAGCACGCCCACCCTGGTTGCGATCCCCCACGGGCTTGCGCCGACCAGCGTTGCCGGTCGTTGGGTGGTGGGACGCGTCGGCAGCGACATGTTTGTCTTCTCGCCCCAGGCAGCCGTGCGCTTGCACGCAGCCAACGCGATCACCGGGATGCACGTCAGTGCCAACGGGACGTACTCGGCGCTACTCGGACCTGGATCGATCTTCGGTCGCGGTCTCGGAGCGCCTCTAGATGGCATCCAGCTCTATGCCTCCGTTGATGTTGCGGGGGCGAACAACGGGTCTGCAGTCCTCGACACTGCAACGGGTGTCTCGGTGCTGACCTGCGCCTTGGGGTTGTCCGAGACCTCCTACGTGGACGTCACCCCGATCACGCTCAGCTAGACCCGCCTGCGCGTCACTGGCGTTGCGGCAGCACCGTCTCGACGGTGACCGGCAGCGCGTCGCCTGCGACCACCGCTGCGTCGTCCGGCACTTGGCGCTTCAGCAGCCCCAGGGCCACCGGCCCTAGTTCGTAGTGCTGCACCACGGTGCCGACGAACCCGACCGTCCGGCTGTCCAGCGCCAGCGCATCTCCGCGCTCGGGTAGCCGGTCGTCGCTGCCGTCGAGGTGCAGGCGCACCAGGCGCCGTGGCGGCTTCCCGAGGTTGTGCACCCGCGCAACGGTTTCCTGACCGCGGTAGCAGCCCTTCTCCAGATGCACTGCGGCACCGATCCAGTTCACCTCTGGCGGGATTGTGCGGTGGTCGGTGTCGAAGCCGAGCCTCGGGCGTCCGGCTGCAACGCGCAGCGCCTCGTACGCCCACGTCCCCGCGGCCGGTCCCTCCATCGCGGCAACGTCGTCGCGCTCGACGAACGTGAACGCGTCGTCGCCGTCCATGCCGCCAGCGCCAGGACGCCACACGACACCGAGGTCATCGCGCAGACGCAGCTCGACCTTGCTCCAGAAGACCATCTTGGCCAGGTACTCCATCAGCGCGTCAGCGGTCCCCGGCTCGATGTGCGCAAGCACCCGCTCGCCGTCGTCGACGAGGTCGAGGTGGTGCTCGACGCGACCGTTCGCGTCGAGGATCAGCGCCTGCGTCCACTCACCGGACGGCAGCGCCGACATGTGCTGCGACGTCAGGGTGTGCAGCCACGAGAGACGATCCTCGCCGGCAACCTCGATCACCGGCCGGTGCGACAGGTCGACGAACCCTTCGCC
Organism: Actinomycetes bacterium; assembly: GCA_031364455.1. Classification (GTDB taxonomy): domain Bacteria; phylum Actinomycetota; class Actinomycetes; order JAHEKZ01; family JAHEKZ01; genus JAHEKZ01. The sequence continues at coordinate 18,781 of JANLWJ010000542.1, forward strand.
GCGGTCGAGCAGCCGCTGCTCGCCGAGCGGGTCGCCGTGGTGCCAGGGGACGCCGGCGTCCGGCGCTCCCTCAGGTGGCGCTACCGCGGTCTGGGTCTGGGACACCATCACTCCTGCTCATCGAGGGCGGACGCTCGGGTGGCACCCGCAGCGGCAACGCAGCCAGCACACCGACCGTGCATCGCCACGTGCGCCACATTCACCTCGAACCCATTAAGGTCGCGCAAACTTCCCATCAGCGGTTCGACGGCCTCGGTCGGCACCGCCAGGATGTCGCCGCAGTCGGTGCAGACCAGGTGGACGTGGTCGCTCTCGTCGGCCGGATGGTACGTCGGAGCACCGTGTCCGAGGTGGGTGTGCGTGACGAGGCTGAGCTCCTCGAGGAGGTCGAGCGTCCGGTAGACCGTCGACAGGTTCACCGACGGCGCCGTCGCCTGAACAGCGCCAGCGATCTCGTCCGGCGTGCCGTGTCCGAGCCGGCGCACGGCGTCCAGCACCAGCTGCCGTTGCGGCGTCAGACGGTAGCCGCGCGAACGCAGCTCGGTCTGCCAGTCGTCGGCGGTCACACCGCGAGCTCCGTGCGCGCTAACCGGGCCGACAGGTGCGGCTGCAGCGGCTTGCCCATCGCCGCCATGTCGAACGCCCACATCAGGTCGCCCTCGACCAGGCCATAGAGGCGGTGGCCGGCGGTGTACTCCTTCGCCGTGGACGTCCGCGCAACGAGGTCGGTGTGGATCTCGATCCGCGGGCCATCGACCGTGCCCTCCCAGATCTCGGAGAACCCGGTGGGGTGTGCCAGCAACATCTCAAGGCGCCCCTCGGGCTGCGGGCGCCAGAACCCGGTCTCGGTGGCGAGCGGCCGGACGCGAATGCCGTCGGCGTCCAGCAGCCAGCTGCGTGAGCGGTAGCTGAGGAACGGTTTGCCGTTCTGCTCGAAGCTGACCTCCTGCGCGAAACGGAAGTCGTCGATCGTGGGGTAGCCGCCGACGCCGTCGCCCGCCCAGGTGCCGAGCAGCCAGGCGACCGGCGCACACGCCGGCGCTAGGTCGGCCGGGATCTCGAACACTGTCGGGCCTAGCCCTGGCCCTTGTACAGCTTGTAGACGACGTAGAACGAGAACCAGGCGATCAGGATCGACACGGCGACGAGCAGGCCGGTATACGCGACTTCGAGCATGGGACCATCCTACGGTGCGCAGCCGGATGCCGGCTCAACGAGGACACCCAGGACGGAGTGGTGACACCGTGAGCGAGCAGTTTGACCACGAGATCGAGGAGATCGTCGGGGTCGATGCCCGCGAGGGTGACGTCGACGGCGACTCCGACGTCGACCATGCCGCCCTGCGCGACGCCGAGCACCAGGCGCACAAGATCGCCGGCGCCATCTACGGAACGATCCTGGCGACGACCGTCGTGGCGGCCATCGGGCCGGACCCGGAGAAGCTGAGCCGCGCGCTAGCCGTCGTCCTCGTGACGTCCGCGGTCTTCTACGCGGCCCACGTGTACTCGGTGGTGGTCGGTGCCCGCATGGTGGCGCGCCGCCACCTGACCGGCCCCGAGGTCGCAGCCATCGCCGCGGCCGAGTGGCCGATGCTGCAGTCTTCTTTGCCGGTGGCGGCGCCGTTGCTGCTCGGCAAGCTCGGCTGGATCCCGGAGGAGGCGGCCACCGACGTCGCCATGGCGGTCGGGATCGGAGCGCTCTTCGTCTACGGAGTGCTGATCGGCGTCCGCGAGGGTCGCGGCGCGATGAGCGTGGTCCTCAACGCGCTGGTCGTCGGCTCGTTCGGCCTGCTGATCTTGGCGCTGAAGGTCCTCGTCCACTGACCCGCGGGCGCGCCGACTGTGACCTAGCTGCGGCGCTGCTTCGCGTGCCGCAGCAGCACCTCGGCAACCTTGTTGCGGTACTCCGGCGTCGTCGACGGCGGCAGCTCCACCGTGACCGCGGTCTTCACCGGGTACTCGGCGTTGTACCAGGACGTCATCGTCCCGCCACCAGAAACCTGGATGTGTGCGACCGGCAGGTTGAGGGCGTCCGACAGCCACTGCGTCACCGCTTTGCTGCCACCGGAGAAGTCGACCGACGACAGGGGTTGGTGGATCGACACAATCGTGCGTGGCGCGTTCTTGGAGAAGAAGCGCACGATGGCGCGGGTCTCCGGCTCGGACGCCGGACGCGGCCCCGACCAGTAGCGCGTGCCCTTGCCCTGATTCACCCACGTCTTGCTGGGGAAGTTGCGGTTGAGGTCGACGCCGCGTGCATTGACGCGGGTACCGCGGATGCTGCCGTCGGGGTTCATCGTCGGGATCACCCACAGTGCGACGTCCTTGACTGGGTCCTTGTTCAGCAGCCGGTCGCGGGTGACCAGGCGTCCCGCCGGTTCGTCCCCGTGCATCTGCCCGAGCACCAGGTAGACGTTCTTGGCGTCGGGGTCGCCGAGGCAGTAGGCCTTGATGGGGCGCCCCTTGGTCGACTCGCCGATGACCTTCTTGGTCAGGCCGGCTGCGGCATCGGCGCTCCCCGGGAGCAGCAGTCCGCCAAAGAGGCCGGCGGACGCGGCGGCGGCGCCGGTGAGGCCTGCGCGCGCGAGGAAGGTTCGGCGGTCGATCGGTTCCATGGGATCCAGTATCGGCACGAGTGGGCCGAAACTGTCGCGGCGACCTGAAGACGGTGCCGGGTCGAGGCCGGATGTCGGAGTTCGCCGGACACTGCGAGACCACCGGAGTAGCGTCCCGAGATCAGCCCTTCAGGGAGAACCCATGCGCCTACTCCGCCCCCTCGCCGCCGGCACTGCGCTCGTCGCAGCGCTCGTCGCAGCGCTCGCCGCAGGAACGATCCCGGCGCAGGCGAGCCACCTGCCGGAGTCCAACGCAGTGTCGCTGGAGATCCTCGCCGACTACTACCCCGGCTACTGGTGGGACCACACCGACATCACCGTCGCCGCCCAGGCGGCCCCCAACGTCCGGCGTCCGCACGTTGCCGCCGTCGCAGATGCCATCGACACGTGGGACTCGGTGCTGCGCGAGGAGTTCGACGATCTGATCACCCTGACCGACGTCACCGACACTGTCCGCAACCCGCAGCGGGCCGACATCGTCCTGCACTACGTGCCCAAGGCCGGCGGCGTCGCCTTCGGCGGCTACGCCATCTGCGGCGAGCACCGCTGCCCCAACATCTTGGTGCGCTCTGACTTCAACGTCGGGCAAGGACGTGAGCCCTACACCCCGGAGTACCTCGGGCAGGTCACGATGCACGAGATGGGCCACGCCCTCGGACTCGGGCACGCCACCAACCTGCTCGAGAGCACCGACCTGATGGGCTACGGCTGGCCCGACCTCGGTGAGCCGGTGCTCTCCGACTGCGACCTCGACGCGCTGCGCTACATCTTCGGGTGGGCGTTCGATGGCAATGACCCGTACCCGCCACCGGAGAACGGCCCGTACGACTGCTCCCTGGACTGAACCCGCGTCCCGTCAGCGACTCCGCCCGGGGTCGGACGCTGCCACCTGCGATCGCAGGGAATCCACCACTGGCGGATTTCCTGCGATCCAGAGCCCTGCAGAGCCCGAAAACCGCAGGGAATCCGCCACAAGGGCGCGTCGCGAGCGAACGAGCGCCCTGAGGTGACCTGACACCATGAACCCCATGCACTCCTCGGACGCCGAACCGGCCAGCCGCGGCCGGGTGAGCGCGCCGACCACCCCGGTGCGGGCCTTCGGCCGCGTGGCAACTGAGTGCGCCCTCGGTGGCATGTTCTTCGGCGGCCTCTTCGGCGCAGCTGTTGGCGTCGTGTTTGCGGTCGTGGCCGGCATCGACCTGGGTGCTGAGGGACTCGGGGCCACCGCCGCCCTCATGGTCGCCGGCGCCCCGTCCATGGCGCTGATCGGGTGCGTGGTCGGCATCGTGCTCGGTCTCGGCTACGGAATCGCGGTCGGCGTCGGGACGGGTGCCGCGATGGCTGCCGTCGCAGGCAACCGGCGCGCTCACTTGCCGGTCGGACCCCTTCGCCTCGTGGCCGCGCTCGCCGCGGCGCTGAGCGCGTTGATCGGCGTCACGTCCGTCATGCTCCTCAACGGCGGTGGCCGGGCCTCACTCGCCGACGAGCTCCCGCTCGTCTTGACCGTCCTGGTGGTGTTCGTCCTGGCCCCGGCGCAATCGCGGCGGGGTTCGCCGCGTGGCGGTCCTCGGGGTGGATACCGCCCGTCGAGGACGCCGCCGCACCCCAGCGGCGCTGACCGCCCACGGTCGCGGTGATCCCGACCGCCCACAGATCGGTCAGCGTCCCTTCGCAGGAATCCACCACTGGCGGATTTCCTGCGTTCCAGAGCCGGACAGAGGCCGAAGACCGCACGGAATCCGCCAGTCGACAATTGTCCACACCGTCGGTGGACGCGGTGCGTCCCCAGATCGGTTGCCGCGTGCCCGCAACCCCGCCGGCCGTGGCGACGCTTCGTCCATGCCCCGTCCGCTACCCGCCCCAGTGCTCGCCGCCATCGCGGCACGACACGGAGTGATCACGCGCCAACACCTGCTGAGCCTCGGAGCCAGCGAGAGGAACATCAGCACCTGGGTGCGACGCGGCCAGCTGCGACGACTGTCCGTCGGATGCTTCGCGGAGTCCGCCCGGTGGGAAGGCGCCGCACCGACCTTGCGGCACACCATGCACGTCTACGGAATCCAACTGAACTCTCCCGACGTCGTGGCCCGATGTGAAACGTCAGCCGTTACCTGGCAGCTGCCGGTCCGCAGCATCCCCGACCGGCCACAGGTGGTCCGCGCCCCGAACCGTGCACACCTGAACAGTGCGTCCGTGCAACGGCGGCACCTGGATCCCGGCCACGCCGTCATGCGAGGTGGTCTCACGACGTTGACGCTGGCGCACACCGTGGTCGATGTTGTCGCTGTCGCCCCCCTTCCTGATGCGCTGATCACCGTGGACGCGGCACTCCGTGGTGGCCTCCAGCTCACCGACCTCGACGCTGCGATCCGCTCACGAGGCACCTTCACCGGCTGCAGCAACGCCGCAGCAGCCATCGATGCGGGCGATCCGGCATCGGAGTCCCCCCTCGAGTCGCTCTCCCGAGGACGCGTCATCGAGCGCCGGCTTCCACTTCCCTTGTGCAACGTCGTGATCAGGCACCAGAGCAGGGAAGCGCGCGTCGACAAGCTGTGGGCCGAGGACGGTGTCGTCGGCGAGGCCGACGGCAAGGGCAAGTACTCCAAGGACGACGCCCCGACGGTGATCTGGAAGGAGAAGCGCCGACACGAGTGGCTGGAAGAGCTGGGGTTCGCTGTCCCCCGCTGGGGAATGCCCGAGGTCGGCGACGACGGCGCTGCCCTTGAGCGCCGCTACCGGAAGGCGGTGGCTACGCAGCGGGCGGTGGGATTCCGGTGGCCCGATGGGGTGACCATGGAGGTGCAACGGATACCTGGCGTCGAGCTGCCAGCCCGCGTGCTGGCTGAGGTGCAGCGCCTGGCGGCGTCCGGCTACCCGATCAGCATCGTGGACGCGCCCCGGCGTCCTGGCGGATCTCCTGCGCTTTGGACGCCGATCAGCGCCTGAAATCGCAGGCAATCCGCCAATCTGCGCTGGACGCCGGTGGCCCGGTCTGCGCCGCCGCGTCTGTCAGACGGTGCGGCTCCGTGACTCAAACGGTGATCGCCAGGTCGGCGACCTCGCCCAGCTCGGCGTGCACCGCGCAGTCGACGGACGCTCCAGGCGCCAGAACCCGCACCGTCCACGCACCAGGCGCCGCGAAGAAGCGGAACTGGCCGGTGGCCGACGTCGGCACCTCGGCGGTGAACTCTCCGGTGCCGTCGAGCAGCCGGACGTAGGCCGGCGACACCGGCTCGCCTGCGCGCGAGACGATGCCCTGGATCACCGCCTCTTTGGTGGCGTCGACCCCGGTGATGTCTGGTCCTCCTGCAATGGCTCCGCACATGGTGCTCCCCCTCCTAGGATCCGTCGCCGAGCTCGATCGGCACGCCGACCAGCGAGCCGTACTCGGTCCATGAACCGTCGTAGTTCTTCACGTTCTCGACGCCGAGCAGCTCGTGCAGCACGAACCAGGTGTGCGCCGAACGCTCACCGATCCGGCAGTACGCAATGGTGTCCTTCTCGAGGTCGACGCCGGCGCCGACGTACAGCGCGGTGAGGTCGTCGTCGGACCTGAAGGTGCCGTCGTCGTTGGCAGCCTTCGACCACGGAATGTTCTTCGCCGTCGGAATGTGGCCCGGCCGCTGCGACTGCTCCTGCGGCAGGTGCGCCGGCGCGAGCAGGCGTCCGGAGTACTCGTCAGGTGAGCGGACGTCGACGAGGTTCTGCACCCCGATCGCTTCGAGGACGTCGCCACGGAACGCGCGGATCGAAGTGTCCTGCTCCTGCGCGGTGTACTTCGACGATGGACGCTTGATCACCTCGGTCGTCAGCTCGCGCGAGTCGAGCTCCCACTTCTTGCGACCACCGTCCAGCAGCTTCACCGACCCGTGCCCGTAGAGGGTGAAGTACCAGTAGGCGTATGACGCAAACCAGTTGTTGTTGCCGCCGTAGAGGATGACGGTGTGGTCGTTGCCGATCCCGCGCTCGGAGAGCAACGCCTCGAACGCCGGACGGTCGACGAAGTCGCGCTTGACCGGGTCCTGCAGGTCGGTCTTCCAGTCGAGGCGGACGGCCCCGCGGATGTGCCCCTTCTCGTACGCCGAGGTGTCCTCGTCGACCTCGACAAGGACCACGGTCGGGTCATCAAGGTGCGCCTCGACCCAGTCGGCTTCGACCAATACATCAGTGCGGCTCATGCGGCTGCCTCCTCGGCAAGCGGTGAACGGGTGGTGACGACGGCAGACCGCGACGGCAACAGCCGACGTCCGATCAGGTACATCTCGCAGCCAAGGCAGAAGCCGAAGGCGGCGTTGAGGAACGCCGCGGCCAGTGCCAGACCAACGGCAACCAGACCAACGGTGGACGCCCCCGCGGCAAGCGCGACGGTGCCGACGAGTCCGAAGGTGAAGCCGACGCCCTGGGCGAAGCGTGGCGGAGTGGCTGACTCCAGCTCGCTCGGCGGCGCGAGGCGGGGGCGAATGAAGCGGCTGTACAGGACGCCATAGGGACTGCGCTTCAGGCCCGCGAAGGCGCCGATCGCGAAGACGACGGTCTGCGCGGCGAGCAGCCAAGCGCTGCCGGTCAGCAGCACGACGGCAAGAACGACGGTGGTCAGAGCCGCGGCGAAGCGCGGTCCACGTGGGTCGATCACGGTGATCTCCGTTGGTGTTGTGGGGGAGCAGATGGCCAGCGCCTCGGTGGGCGCATCGGTGGGTGTCCGGCGGGGTGGCGCGCGGCCTGCGGGCCGACGTGCCGGGGGCGGTCAGTGCCCGGTCAGGACCCGCAACACAGACAGCCGGCGAGGCGGCAGAGGTCGACAGCGCGTCGCTGGGTGAGCCCCAACGACCGGGGAGTGTGACTGGCCATAGGAGCGAGGGTAGGTAGGTGCCGCTCGGGTGTCATTTCCGTCTCAGATAGCGAGATCATGTCTCACTCACCGGACAATTCGATGTTGATGAGCCATCCAGGGCTCCGATCGCCGCGATGACATCGGCCGTGCGGGGCTGCCCGACCGCCCGCTGAGCAACGGCGCCAAAGGCGTCCAGCACGAAGACGGTCGGCGTGCGCATGACGCCCCACCGACGTACGAGGTCGAGGTGCGCCTCGGCGTCCACCTCGACCGCGACAACGCCGTCGACCATCTCGGCCACCTCCGACAGCACCCTTCTGGTTGCGCGGCATGGCTGGCAGAACGCGGTGGAGAACTGGATGAGGGAGGCTCGCTCACCCAGCTCGATGCCCAGGTCGGACGCCGGAAAGACCGGCCCCCGCTGTGGCGACACGGCACCGGACGCAGTGCCGGACGCCGGGTCGGACGCCGGGTCGGACGCCGGGTCGGAGACGGCCGGCACCGCGCGCAGACGGCCGTCGGTCCGCCGCCGCCAGAGACCGAACGCCGTGGCCGCGGCGAGCACAACCACGAGCACGATCAGGCCGACGTTGTCCACGCCGTTCCCAGCACTCGGGCGGGCAGCGACATTCCCGCTCGCTCCACGCGGCGGTCCCCGTCCACGCAGAGGTCCCCGAACCGCACGCGGCCGTCCCCGATCAGCACGGTCAGCCGATCAGCCGCACGACGACGTACCCCAAGGGGGCGGCCAACAACACCGGCCAGACGCCGCCGGGCAGCCATCCCGAACCCTCGCCGCGTACCCGCGCCTGCGTCACAGCGGCCATGGCCACCGGCACCCCTGCGGCGACGCCGAGCCCGGCGCCCAACACGACGTCATCGACACCAACTCCCAGCAGGGCACCGGCCACAATGCCGGCCCCCATGGGGGCAACGGCCGCCCCAGCCACCCCTGGCGCGAGCCGTCCGACGGCAGCGGCCGCACACGCCCCGGCCAGCACGACCGTTGTGGAGTTGCCGTCCTCGAGCTGGTAGAGCACGACCCAGGCCGCACCGAGGGCTGCGACCGTTGCCAATGTGACGGTGGCCGCGAGCGCGTCGACGAGATCTTCGCGACCGTCCTGGCGAACCAGCTGCTGAACGACGGCAATCAGGTACCCGGCGCCGAGCACGACTGCGATCGGCCCCAGGCCTGGGGCGTTGTCGGTGGTCGCCACGATGATGTCGACGATGGCCGCGAGGCCGGCGCCCACGGCCGCCCCGGTGGCGGCCGATGGCGCACCCAGCGACCGGTGCCAGGTGAGCGCGACGACAACCTGCAGCGCGATGACCGGAGCCCACAGCCACGGCAGCTCCAGTAGCGCGCCGACCAGAACCAGGCCGCTGCTCAGGGCACCGACAAAGGCGGGGCGCCAGTCGGGCAGGTGCAGGTGATCGGGCGGCGCAGCGCGCGGCGTCTCGGGCGCGGGGCCCGGTGCCGGGTGCGCGGCACCCGACGGGGTCGCGTCAGATGACGGGTTCGGCGCGGCTGGACGGTCTGCGTTCACGCGCCGATCATGCCCGAACCGTCAGCGCACCCGCACGCCACCCGCAGCACGATCACCTCGTCACCTGTTCATCGTGCACAGAGGTGGCGTTCGGCCGCCGCCTTTGTGCGCTAACGCCACCTCGGGCGCCACCTCGGGCGCCACCTCGGGTCTGACGCCCTGCGCTCAGCTCACCGTCGCCGGCCCCGCCTGCGAAGGGCGGCAGCACCTCGACGACGGAGTCGGCAGCCAACTTCACCTCGCCATGAGGCGTCAGGCCGACCGGCTGCTCGTCGACCACGAAGGAACAGACGCCGAGCACCTGAGCAAAGCGTTCGCCCCGCCCGGAGCGGGCGGCGTCCAGGGCCTCGGCCAGCGTTGCGACATCGACGGACTGCTCGGTGACGCCGGCGGCTTCGCGAGCGCCGGCCCAGTACCTCAGCACCGCCACAGCGCCCTCCCTCTCCCCTGGCCTTCCCGCCGGCCGGCCTGTCTACCAAGCTCACCCATCACTGTGTCGCACCCTTGCCGAAACCAGGCCCCCGGGCCCGCATTTGTCAGATCGGGAGATCTCGCTCTACAGTTAGTTAGGTAAGGGTGTCCTAACTTAGGTTCCACAGGCTCGGGCCAGCCGAACATGGATCCGACCAGGGCACGCACCGACGACTCCCGCCAGGGACGACCGATAGGACAGCCGATGCTCGCCGCCTTTCTCATCACCCTCCGCGAGGGGCTCGAAGCCGCCCTCATCGTGAGCATCCTGATCGCGTACCTGGTCAAGACCGACCGGGGCGGCTCGGTGCGCTACGTCTGGGCGGGCGTCGGCGTCGCAGCAGTTTTCTCCCTGTCAGTGGGAGGCGCGCTGGCAGTGGCGGCCGACCGGTTGCCCGAAGAAGCGCAGGCCGCGTTCGAGGGCGTCATGGCGCTGCTCGCGGTCGCCTTCGTCACCTGGATGGTCTTCTGGATGGCGCGCAACGCCAGGGCGCTCAAGGGCGAGCTGCACGCCCACGTTGACAAAGCCGCCGCCGCTGGGGCCGGAGCCGTCGCGGCCATGGCCTTCATCGCTGTCTCTCGTGAGGGCTTCGAGACCGCGCTCTTCCTCTGGTCGTCGCTGCAAACCACTGGCGGTGGCTGGACGGCCATTTTGGGTGGCCTCCTCGGCATGATTACCGCGATCGCCCTCGGCCTATTCATCTACCGCGGTGCCCTGCGGGTCAACCTCGCCATCTTCTTCAAGTGGACCGGCGTCGCGCTGATCATCATCGCCGCCGGCGTCTTCACCTACGCCATCCACGAGCTGCAGGAGGCTGGCCTTCTCTTCGGCGAGGACTCGATCGCCTTCGACATCAGCGGCGCAATGCCCGAGGACTCGGTGCAGTACGCGCTCTTCCGCGGCCTCTTCGCCGTCCGAACAGTGCCGAGCTGGCTCGAGGTCTTCGCCTGGTTTGCCTACCTGGTGCCCACGATGTGGCTCTTCTTCCGCACCATCGGGCGTCCCATGAAGCCGGCGCCGGCGGCCAGCGTCGAGAGCGCTGCCTGAAGTCACCGTTCACCTAGAACCGGAACCGGTCGATAGTCTTGACGGGTTCTGGACGAGGAGGACGTGTGGCGCGGCTGCTGCTCCTGACGCACGGCGGTCCTACCGCCGAGGCGGTGCTGCCTGCGCTCGAGCTGCTCCCCCACCAAGTGCGGGTGCTGCCCGCCGAGGGTGCGGCACTCCTGGACTCAGGTCCGACCGACGCCCTCTTGGTGGACGGACGCGGCGACTTGCCGCGCGTGCGTTCGCTCTGTCGGCTGATCCGCACCACCGGCATCACAGTGCCGCTGATCCTGGTCACCACCGAGGGTGGCCTCACCGCTGTCACCGCCGAATGGAACGTCGACGACGTCATCCTCGCCACCGCAGGTCCGGCGGAAGTCGAAGCGCGACTGCGGCTGGCCACCGAACGTCTCGCCGCGTCGGCCGACGACGTGCTGCCACTGATCAGTAACGGCGACCTCGTCATCGACGAATCCACCTACACCGCGAAGCTGCGCGGCAACACGCTCGACCTCACATACAAAGAGTTCGAGCTGCTGAAGTACCTTGCCCAGCACCCGGGACGCGTCTTCACCCGCGGACAGCTGCTGCAAGAGGTCTGGGGCTACGACTACTTCGGCGGCACTCGCACCGTCGACGTCCACGTCAGGCGGCTGCGCGCCAAGCTCGGCGGCGAGTACGAGCAGCTGATCGGCACCGTTCGCAACGTCGGCTACCGGTTCGTCGCGGCTCCGGCGTCGGCGTCGGCGTCCAGCCCCTGACGTACTGAAG
>JANLWJ010000012.1:0-4580 GCA_031364455.1 Actinomycetes bacterium
CTGGACCTCGCAGGGCTGCTCAGCACGCCGATCTCGGACACGCTGGTCTACTGCTGCGGCCCTGAGCCATTGCTTGCTGCGGTCGAGGCGGCCTGCTCTCCGTGGCCGTCGCACTCGCTACACGTGGAAAGGTTCAATGCCAAGCCGCTGACCGAGCCGGTGCTGAACGACTCCTTCGAGGTGGTCCTGGAGCGCTCGAGACAGACGCTGACCGTGCCGTCCGACAAATCCATCCTCGAGGTTGTACGCGGTGCCGGAATCGCCGTGCTCTCGTCATGTGAGGAGGGCACGTGCGGTACGTGCGAGACGGCCCTCCTCGAGGGTGCGGCTGACCATCGCGACTCGCTCCTCGACCACGACGAGCGTGCCGAGAACAGCTGCATGTTCATCTGCGTTTCCCGGGCGCTATCACCCACGCTGGTCCTGGACCTGTGAACCCGAAAGCAACCGCTATGGCACCAATCGGAGGCCCCAGTGCCCAACATCATCGTGGAATGGCTTGCGGGTCGTTCCTCGGAGCAGAAGGCTGTGCTCGCCATGGAACTCACGCGCACGCTAAGTGACATAGCAGCCGTCGATCCCGACCATGTCCACGTCCGGTTCGTAGATGTGTCGGGGGGTGATTGGGCGATCGGAGGCGTGCTGCTCGACGGAACCCCCGAACCTGAGTGATTCCTGGGTGACGATCGACCCGAGGAGGCTCTCGTTGTCGGGCGTGAGTGGGGCGTGCCTCTCGACCCCGAGTGCCCTCAGGAGGGGCAGTATGTTGGCGGTTGGGTTTCAAACCATCCGGGGAAAGTCACGGGGCAGTGCGTCAACAAGTCGATGAATTTCTCTGGAGCTTCGGCGCTGCGGGCATGGTCTTTTAGCAACTGTTGGTCCAACCGGCTGAGCGAATCGACCCACGCTCGGGACTCGTCCTCGATACCCATGGTCTCGACTCTAGCGATTTGCCCGTCGCGGCTGGGCACCGTCGTGCAGACACCGAGGACTAGTGGTGCACCCTAGCTATTGGCCATGATGGTCAACCAAGCAAGCCTTCGCCGCCCTCCCCGACGGCGACCCCGCCATCATCCCTCCACCACCGCTACGGCATGAACGCGGAACCGAAGGCGAATCCGCCTCGCAGAACTGCGGAGGACGCACACGCCATATTCAGGGTCCATGGCCTTTGAGATCACGACGAACACAGTGTTTGGCACCTGGGCCACATCGGCGGAGTGGAGTGGACTGGTCGTAGGCTAGGCCGGGGAACGCCCGCATAGCCTGCGACTCAACGGATGTCGGGCGCCCCCTGCCGCAGAGCGGGCCCTGAGCGAAACTTGGCCGCAAACCCCCATCCATGTCCGCACTTTTGATCGGTCGGTCATTCGGGGTTGGCCTCTTCGGCGTGTGTGCGGCGGAACGGTGTCGAGCCGCCATGTACGACCGAGAGAATCTCACCGATGTCGGAGGCGACTATCCCCACCGACCTGCAGGCGTGCATCAGAGCAGGCTCATCCGTTCCGGACACGTGCAGGACTCGGCTGACTACGACCTTGTCGCCGTCGAGGGCGATCTTCACCCACCGGGCCGCCTGATTGAGATCTTGGACCTCTGCGATCAGCTTCGCTGTTCGCTTTAACCCGGTCACCGCGAAGGCGAACACGGCCACGGCGGCGTCGTCGCTGCTACGTGGAGGCTGCACGCTCACCCAGCAGGCAGCGGTCTCCCACTGGTACGGGTAGTCACCGTCCGGGTCGACCTTGACTCGGCACACTTTCCAGGCGTCTTGTAGAACTCGCTCGACATGCGCTCGTAGCATTGTCGTTTCGTCCATGCGTCCCCCTTGCGACAAGGTGAAGCATGCCCGTTGGGTCTGACACTTTGACCTTCAAAAGACCGATGCGAACTACGCCGTTGGAGTGAACCTCGGCGAGGAGTCGCTCCCCATTGACGCGTCGAGGGACGGTGGGGCGAACCGACGCCCTGCGAAGGACAGCGGGAGCGGTGTGCGCCAAGTTGCATGGCGATCGCCTACCGACTTTCCGCCGCAAAGTCTCGCCAGAGCGCTGCCTCCAAGTGTCTCAAGCATTCCGATCGGCAGCGAAGCCCACAAACCTCAAGGACGTGCACCTGTAGGTGACCAAGCACGACGGGCTGATTGCCCCATTTGTCCTGTTCTTAGATCCTCGCTATGAAATTAGGGAGCTCTCTGGGCGAGAACGATCCTGTCGCAGCCACCCTTACTCCCATGAAGAGGTGACGGACACAACTGTGCCCGTCACCTCTGAAACAGGAGTGACCCATGCCCACATCGTCATCGAACAAGGACAACCAGCACATGCCAGCGCCGACAGCGGCCCCGGCAGCGGATGCCAGCACCAGCAAGGCTTCAGGTGGTACACCGCGGACGCGCAAGGCTCAGCAGGCGTCCCAGCGCACGACAAGCCCGAGCAAGCGGAAGCAGACCGCCGCGACGAGCAAGCCGACGGAGGCGCAGAAGCGAGCCAACAAGGCGAACGCAGCTAAGTCCACCGGCCCCAGAACCGCCGCGGGCAAGCAGAGCTCAGCCAGCAACAGCCTCCACCATGGTCTCTACGCCAACGGGCCCCGGGCGATCCTGCGAGGAGCCCTCAGTGAAGACCCCGAGGAGGTAGCCGCCTTCGTGGAGGGCATCGTGGCCGTACTCGACCCTGGCAACCAGCTGGAGGACAGCACCGCCCGCGAGATCGCCCTCCACCACCTCAGGATCTGGCGGTTGGACCGCATCGAGGCGGAGCTGATGAACGGAGGCGCTGACCGAGCTGATGAGGCAGCCACCAAGCTCTTCGGCAGCGAGTACTCCCACGAGCTCGAGTTGGCGTGGCTCGAACGCACGCTGGAGTGGCTGAACGTCGAACGAGCTCGACTGGCAGGCCAACCTCCCCCCGAAGGCGAGGTGGCCTCCGACCAGCCCGAGAACGGCCACAGGTTCGACGTCCTTGCGCAAGTCATGCGCATCGCCAGTAACAACGCCAAGGTCGAAGACATATGGACCGACACCAAGACCCCCAAGACCGAGCTCGAGTGGTACCGGGCGTTTCGCGCCCTGTTGAACCACAGGTTCCCCGACCTCGACGGCCTGGAGCAGTGGATCTTCCAACGCTACAACTACCTGCATGCCCTGATCAGGGAGCGTAAGACAACGGCCTCGATCCGCACCGCGAACTCGCTGCTAGCTGAGCTCGATCGAACCAGCGAACAGCGGGGCCGCTTCACCAAGCAGCTACAGCGAGCCGAGGACCGCTACCGCAAGCTCCAGAGCCACCGCACCACAAGGACCGACGACGAGGAAAATGTTGGAACGAACCCAATCTGACAGCCGACGTACTTCCAGATAAGGCCAAATCCACTTCCACGGCGCACACGGCCCCCGGTGAACACGCAGGTCACCTGCTGTGCCGGAGGTTTCACGCACGTCCTACGGGGGCGGGACGTGCGGAATTCCTTGTGGGAAACCTGCTGGACCCTGCCGCGATCGGTTGGGATCGGGGCGGATCAAGTCTAGAGGGCTGGACCTGGTGCTGGTTCGGCCCCAGCGGCGGCGCTGGGGGCGATTTCGTGGTGCTGGATCGGTGGGTGGACGTGGTTGAGCCCGGTTTAGGGATCGCTGCGAAGTTGGGGAGTTAGGCAGGCAGAACCTCTCACCCGGGTTGAACCGGAACCATCCGGCCCCTCGTCTTGGCATCGCTTACGGGGGGTAGGCGTAGTCGTACGCGCTCGGGTTGGCACCCGGTCACAGGCCCATGGCCGTTTCTGTTGACTCTCTAGATCAGCAGACTTTCGGCGTAGGGGTAGGGTGCGAGCACCTCGGTACCCTCGGCTGTCACAAGGATCTCGTTGCCGAACTTGATACCGACCGAGTGGCCAACCTCGCCCAGGTAGCACTCAACAACGAACGCCATATTCTCCTCGATCACCGTTTCGGCGTTGGACTGCTCGTCCTCCGGATGGCAGACGCTCGGTGATTCCTCCTCCAAGCCAACGCTGTGGAGCATGATCTCGTATCGCTGAGCGAAGTAGCGCTCGGGAATCTTCGGCGCGGCGGCGGCAAGCTCCCCACATGTGATCCCTGGGCGAACGAGTTCGGTCATCGCGGTGACCCAATCGTGGGCGATGCGATAGAGGTCTCGCTGCTCGGTTGTCGGGGTCACATCGCCGCAGACGAACGCCCGCGATACGCAGAAGAAGCAACCTTCGATGCCGACGGTGTCGGTGTCGATATAGACAAAGTCTCCGGCCTCGATCACCCGATCCGTCGCCTCCGCGCGCCAGGGGTTTGTATTCGGACCGGAGCAGACGGTGTTGGTCGCAAAGTACTCTGCCCCGCGGGCGAGCATCGCCCCCGCATACGCGGCAAACAGCTCCTGCTCGGTAATGCCTGGAATGAGCGCCTTCTCGAACTCGCCAAGCCCTTCGACAACGAGTTGCCCGTTCAGTCGAAACGCCTCAACTTCCTGGGACGTCTTCACCTGACGCGCCTCCTGGGTGGTTGGTGAGGAGTCAACTAGCACCAATCCCTGGTCTTGTAGCGCCAATACGGCCGGCATTCCAAGGCG
>JANLWJ010000024.1:0-1831 GCA_031364455.1 Actinomycetes bacterium
TCCGATCCTCGGGTTATATAGGGCGAAATATTATCGATATCGCGTCGACTCGATTCCTCAAATATATACTTCGGTTCTGATGACCGATGACGAACGCCGACTATTGTAACGTATACACCGGCGTTTTTTGCCGCGTTGTTGGACCATTGGAAGGGGGCGTAGGCAAAGAATATTTCTTGATTGTTACTCCAAATTCTAGGCCAGTAATTACTCACGTCCCTGTTTTGGCGGCGGGGTGGCTTGACGGCTGGCGGCTCAATGTCTCCGCCGCCATTGCTTGCGCGATGACAGTGCCGCTGGCAAGGGACGGCGATGGCCCGATCTGGCTATGAGCCGATCGGCAGGGGCCGTTCATCGAGGGTGAGGCGGATGGCCTCGATGGCGCGGATTGATCTGCGGCGCGCGGTTTCGACCACGGACCTGATGTCTGCGTACAGGGCGGCGCCCCATTTGGAGCGGAAGCCGTTGGTGATCTTGCGGTAGACGGCGCAGGGGCGCAGGGCCCGCTCCGAGCCGTTATTGGTGGCGGACAGATCGCGGTTTTGGACGAACACGAAGAGGTGGCGGCGGGTCTTCTTGATGATCGCCTGAAGCTTGATGCCGGCGGGATGGATCGGAGCAAGGGCCATGATGCGGTTGAGCCGGCGGTCAAGGTCGGCCTCGTAGGTCTTGAGCGTGGCCTCGGTCAGGTCTGCCCGTCGCCGTCCGATGGCGCAGGCGCGCTTGAGCAGGCCCTTCACGCTGGGGCCGAGGACGGTGTCGCCCGCGTCGATGGCAAATTGCACGTCGCGAATCAGATGCGCGAGACAGACCTGATGCTCGCGCTTGGCCCAACCCATCTGGCCGCCATAGCGGTCCGAGATCCAATAATCCGGGCGATACTCGCCGAGGAAGGCCTGCACCACCGCCTTGGAGCGGTGCTGGTCGGCGACGAAGACGGCGCTGTCGGCGTGGTGGAACACCCAGAGCCACCAGTTCGCCTTGCGGACCCGGATACCGGTTTCGTCGGACGCGATCGCGGTGCCGGCGAGCAGCCGCTGCTTGATGCGCTCGCCCGCAGCCGCGAAGGGCTTGGCGCTGGCGCCCAGGATGTTGACCAGCGCGCCCTCGCTGATGTCGAGCCCGAACAGATCGCTCATCACCTCACGCAACCGCGCCAGCGGAATGGCTTGGACCGAGCGCAGATAGATGACCAGGGCGCGAAGGTTCGGCCCGAACGGCGATCCCGGCTCCAGTCCCGCCGGCGGCTCCGCCTTGAAGCGTTTGCAGCAGCAGGGGCACACCCCGCCATGCAGCAACACCCGCGTTACGTCCGGCTCGATCCTGGGGATTTCGATGCGGTCGTATTGCTCGCACACCACCTGCGCCACCCCGGACACATCGGTGCCGCAGCCCTTGCAGGTGCTCGCTAGAACCTCACGCTTGGAGGTCGGATTGGGGTGCAGCCGACGATGCGCGCCACGATGCGGCTTGGCCTTCGCCTTGGGCACTGAGGACCCGGAGGGCTTCTGCCCCTTGGACGGCGGCACGCTGGAATTGTCAGGGGTTTTGGGCGGCCGGCCCAGCTTGGCTTCCAGCTCAACGACCCGCCCCGCAAGCCGGGCATTCTCCGCCGCAAGCATCTCGACCCGCGCAACAAGCACGGTAATCACGGCGTCCTTGTCGGCCAAATCAGAGCGTTGAGTCACCCATACCTTGACTCATATTCGCAATTCCGACGCAACCGAAAAATGCGGCAACTCACCCCAGCCGAAATCTCTCAAACCGAGGGGGCTGAGCAATTACGTCAAAGGGCTATCGAACTCATCGTCACTATGACCGCGACACTGGA
>JANLWJ010000032.1:0-2164 GCA_031364455.1 Actinomycetes bacterium
CGCGGCCAGCAGGGTGAGGGGATCGTGTTGCCGCAGCCCGGCAATCACCGACGACTCGCTCAGCCAGGCGGCCGCACCGTCGAGCCGCTCAGCCTGGGGTACTGCAGAACAGTGGGCGATGAGTCGCTCACGCTCGGCAGCTAGAAGTGCAACAAGCAGCTCGTCCCGGTCACGGAAGTGGTTGTAGACCGTCGCCTTTGCCACCGCCGCGCGACGTGCGACGGCCGACATCGTCAGAGCTCGCTGGCCCCCTTCGGCGACCAGGTCGGCCGCGGCAGCGAGAATCCCCGATCGCGCACGCTCCATGGCGTTACCGGCACGAACGTGGGGGGATGGGCGAGTGGGCACCCTCAGACGGCGGCGGGAACCCCGGCCGAGGTGCGGGAGCCGTCCTCGCCGTCCTCACCACGGCGCACCGGGACTACCGGTGCGGAGGCGAGCTCAGCAAGGGCGATGTCATCGCCGACGTTGCGAAGGAACTGCGAGAGCGGGACCTGTAGTGCGCCGCATATCGAGGCGAGCAGCTCGCTGCTGGCCTCTTTCTGGCCCCGCTCGATCTCGGAGAGGTAGCCCAGCGAAACGCGTGCGGACGCGGAGACCTGACGGAGCGTACGACCCTGCTGCTGCCGCTGCCGGCGCAGCTCGTCGCCGAGGTGCTGACGTAGCACGATCATCGGCGCTCCTCCCGGTCCTGGTCCAAATCTCTGCCAGCGTGCATGTCCGAATACATGCCCCCAGGCTCTGGGGTTCCCCCAGTGTAACCGCGGGGACCCACAGTGGCTTCCCCGGTGAGCCCAAGACGCTGCAGAACCGCGGCCAGCGCCAGGTCTACTGCCCGGCTGCGAATGGAGCGACGATCACCCTCAGCGGCCAAATCGAGTCGGTGAACGGCTGATCCCACAGAGTCTGCGACCGCCAGGTAGACCTCCCCGACCGGATGCCCCGCCTGCGGGTCTGGCCCGGCCACGCCCGTGGTAGCCAGGCCGACGTCGGCCTGCCACCGCCGCCGCACCGATATCGCCATCGCGTCGGCGACTTCTGGGTCGACCGGTCCGCGGGCCGCCAGCAACCCAGGGTCGACCTCGAGGGCGGACGCCTTGGTATCGGTGGCGTACACGACGGGGCCACCGCGCAGCACTGCACTGGCCCCTGGTACCTCAGTCAGTGCGGCCATCACCAGTCCGCCCGTTAGCGACTCAGCGACAGCCAAGGTGAGGCCGCGCTCGACCATGGCTGCCACGAGAGCAGCCGCGCCGCTGTCAGCTCCTGGGGTCACGGAGTGCACCGTCACGGCCGGCCCTGGCGCTCAGCTGTACTGGCACTGCCTTGCCGAAGAGCGGCGGCTCGGAACGCGTAGTCGACACCAGTCACCAGGGTGACGACCACAGCGGCGCCCATTACCCACTCAGCAACGGCGGAGGCTCCACTGGCAAGCGGTAGCAGGTACAAGGTGATCGCCAAGATCTGCAGTGCCGTCTTGAGCTTTCCCCCACGACTGGCCGCGA
The DNA here is from genome assembly GCA_031364455.1 of Actinomycetes bacterium. Classification (GTDB taxonomy): domain Bacteria; phylum Actinomycetota; class Actinomycetes; order JAHEKZ01; family JAHEKZ01; genus JAHEKZ01. Next base: position 1,506 of record JANLWJ010000032.1, read on the forward strand.
TCACGCCGTGCCGAATCACCCAGAACCTCAGCAGGGTGACAGCAATCTCGCGGGCAATGATCACGCCGGTTACCCACCACGGCAGCAGTTCGAACCAGGAGAGCAGGACGAGTGCAGAGCCGGTGAGTGCCTTGTCGGCGATGGGGTCGGCGATCTTCCCGAACGAAGTCACCTGGCCGGTGCGCCGGGCCAGCTCACCGTCGAGGAGATCGGTAACCGCTGCGACGAGAAAGATCAGTGCTGCCCAGGTTTGCCACGCCTCGTCGTTGCGCTCGAAGCCGCCCCACGCGACGACCAGGAACACCGGAACCAGCAGCAGTCGACCAACAGTCAACGCGTTCGGGACGTTCCAGGACGAGATCGCGCGGTCACCGGTCTCGGTCATCGGAGCAAGCCAGACGCCGCTGCCTCTACTTCTCCTGCTGCCACTACTTCGGCAACGAGGTCGGCTCCGCTGGACGAGACGACGATGGCCTCGACCCATGATCCGACAGCGGCGTCGACGCCAGGCAGCTCGACGACTCCATCGACCTCCGGCCCCTGGTGTGCAGCTCGGCCGATCGCCGTGCCGTCGTCGTGCTCCTCGATCAAGACGTTCACCGTCTCGCCGACACGCTCGGCGGCGCGATCGGCGACGAGTGACTCCACGAGTTGATCGA
>JANLWJ010000066.1:0-1591 GCA_031364455.1 Actinomycetes bacterium
CGGACCACGGTCGTCTTCAGCTCGCGCTGGGCGGGCACGGCCACGTGCTGGAAGTCGCATCCCCCGCAGCTGCCGGCGAACCGGCAGGGAGGGGCGACGCGGAACGGTGACGGTTCGATCACCTCGACGACCTCGGCACGGAGGTAGCGCCCCTTCGGGCCCTGCTCGGTGACGCGTACCTGTACCTGCTCACCTGGGAGGACGTGTCGAACGAAAAGCACCCGGCCCTCGTGACGGGCGACGCAGTGACCTCCGTGCGCCACCGGCCCGATGGTGACCCTGATGACGTCGCCAACCGCCAGCACGGCCGGAACGGTCGGCTCGACGGTCACAGGTCCATCTCCTTGGCCACGGTGCGCTCGGCTTCGTCAGCCGTCGGTTCGCCACGTCTGGCCGAGCCGGCACCGAAGGTCTCGGGCCGATCAGCGGCCTGCTGGGACGAGCGCAACTGGTACGGCACCGATACCACAACGACGCCAGGGGTGAAGCGCAGCCGGGTCTTCAGCCGTAGGGCGCTCTGGTTGTGTAGCAACGCCTCCCACCAGCGACCGACTACGTACTCAGGGATGTAGACGTCGACGATATCGCGGGGACTGTCCTGTCTCTTGGCCTTGACGAAGTCGACGACCGGACGGGTGATCTCGCGGTAGGGCGAGTCAAGCACCCGGAGCGGTACCGGGATGTTGCGCTCGTCCCACTCGGCGAGTAGCGCCGCAGACTCAGCTGGGTCGACACCAACGGTGACCGCCTCCAGCGTCGCGGGTCGGGAGGCCCTGGCGTAGGCCAGCGCACGAAGAGCTGGCTTGTGCAGCTTGGAGACCAGCACCACTGCGTGAATACGCGACGGCAGCATCTCGGACGAAGCATCGGCCTTCAACTCTTCACCGACGCTCGTGTAGTGGCGTCGGATGGCTTTCATGAGCACGAAGAGGATCACCATGGCAATGACCGCAAGGTAGGCGCCGCGGGTGAACTTGGTGAGCAGGACGACAATCAGCACCGACCCGGTCAGAAGCACACCGACGAAGTTCACCACCCTGGAGCGGCGCATCTTCGCTCGCACGACGGGGTCCGGTTCGGTCTTTAGGAACCGCGTCCAGTGCTTGACCATGCCGATCTGGCTCATTGTGAATGAGACGAAGACCCCGACGATGTAGAGCTGGATCAGCTGGGAGACGTTCGCGTCGAAGATGATGATGAGAATGATGGCTACGCCGGCCAACGCCAAGATGCCGTTGCTGAACGCCAGCCGGTCGCCTCGGGTGTGCAGCTGGCGAGGCAGGTAGCCGTCACGGGCGAGGATCGACCCAAGCACGGGGAAGCCGTTGAATGCTGTGTTGGCTGCCAGCACCAAGATGAGTGCTGTCACGATCGAAACCAGTAGCGCGAGCAATGGCGCGTTGCTGAAAACGGCATTGGCAACCTGGGCGATCACGGTCCGCTGCGGCTCCCCTTCGGGAAGACCAATCAGGTCTTCGCTGTTCTCGGCTACCTTCACGCCAGTCTTCAGAGCGAGCCAGGTGATCGAGGCGAACATCGTCATCGAGATGACGCCGAGGAGCAGCAGGGTCGTTGCGGCGTTCTTCGACTT
>JANLWJ010000067.1:0-2872 GCA_031364455.1 Actinomycetes bacterium
CGTCGGCGTTGGCGCTGCCAGCGGCGGGGTAGCGCTGCGGCGTCGGTGCCGCAGCCGGAGTTGCCGGGTTGCTCACGAACCAGGTGTTCACCGGTTCCTCGTCGGTGCGCTGCGCAAGTAGGTGGGTGCCATCTGGTGACCACCAGAATCCTCTCGACCGGTCGAGCTCCTCGGCGGCGATGAAGTCGGCTAACCCCCAAGTCACGGTTTCGGAGGACTCCGGAGGTGACACCGTCTGCGGTCTGCCCGCGTCGACGGAGTCGACGTGCAGTCGTCCGGCCGACACAAACGCGACCCGCTGGCCGGTGGGGTCGATCCTCGGGTCGATGACCGCCCCGTTCACGGGGATCTCGCGGATCGATGATCCGTCTACCTCGGCCAAGAAGAGACGCCCAGAAAGTGTGAACGCGACACGTGAACACGACGCGTTGACGCTGTAGCCAACGATGCCCCCGGCCGCTTCCCGCGCGCGCTCTCGCCTGGCCCGCTCTTCGAGGCTCAGCTCTTCGTCAGCGCCGGCCAGCAGCTGCGCTGGATCAACCAGCTCGACCTCCCCTGCCTCCTCCGTCCAACGCCAGAGCGATCCAGCTCTGTCGGTCCCGGACGCCGACCGCACGAAGAGCACCGTGGCGCCGTCGTCGGAGACGGTGAAGGAGCGTGGCCGCCCCAGACTGAAACGAAGTGTCCGGGCGTTCTGCCGGGGAAAGGTGTCGGTGCGAGCAGCGGTCATGGCCCCATCATTCAGCAGCGGGGCAGATCGGCCTTAGGCTCTGGGGCATGTCGCTCAGTGATCGTCGGCTTCTGCTCGTCCACGCCCACCCCGACGACGAGACGATCGGCACCGGGGTGACCATGGCCAAGTACGTGGCTGAAGGTACCCACGTCACGTTGGTCACCTGCACCCTGGGCGAGGAGGGCGAGGTCCTCGTACCTGAGCTCGGACACCTGGCCGCCCATGACCAGGACGACCTCGGTGCGCACCGACGGGTCGAGCTGGCGACGGCTCTGGCGCTGCTCGGCGTGAGCGACCACGAGTACCTCGGTGGTGCTGGTCGTTACCGCGACTCCGGGATGATGGGAACCGCCCCCAACGACCAGCCTCAGTGTTTCTGGCGCGCAGACCTTCTCGAGGCAGCCAGCCACCTGGTTGCCGCCATCCGGCGCACGAGGCCTCAGGTGGTGGTGACCTACGACGACTTCGGGCAGTACGGGCACCCGGACCACATCCAGGCCCATCGGGTCACCAGCTATGCACTGGTACTGGCGGCCGCCCCTTCCTTCCGTCCTGATCTCGGTGAGCCGTGGGAGGTGACGAAGGTCTACTGGACGGCGCTGCCGAAGGCGGCCGTCAAGCGAGGTATCGACGCTTTCGTGGCGGCGGGTGGTCAGGGGTTCTTCGGTCTTGCGGAGGGCGAGGAACTTCCATGGGCGCTGGATGACGCGCTGGTCACCACGCAGATCACTGCGCTCGACCAGGAGCCACACAAGATGGCTGCCCTTCGGGCCCATCTGTCGCAGGTCGGAGTCGAGAACGACTTCTTCCGGTTGTCTGAGATCGCCGGTCCCGAGGCCATGGGAATCGAGTACTTCCGGCTGGTCCGTGGCGAGCTTGGCCCAGCCGGCATCGATGGATCCGAGGACGACCTGTTCGCCGGGCTCACCTGACCGAACTCGTGCGTGGCCGGCGGTAGTACGCCGACCGGGTGAAGGGTGCGCCTTCCCGCTGTCGGCCGCGGGCCCAGTGGGGGAGAGTGGCCAGCATCGTGACGCTCGGTAGTCCGGGCACCCATGAATGACCACAAGGAGGCGGCATGCCCGATACAGAGCGTGATGGCACTGAGGTGGTCACAGCGACAAGCACGGCACTGTCGAGCACCTCGGTGCTCCGTGCTGGCGATGCCGACGTCGGCCGATCCCGCGAGACCAAGCGCCGCCACCGACTGCGGGTCATGGCGGTCTGGCTCGGGATTCCCGCGCTATTCCTGTGGTACCGCATCGCGATCGGTCAGCCCGTCGAGTGGGGACTCCCGTCGATCGATCCCTACATGTTGGTGCCGATCATCTTCTTCAGCGCGCTGTTGCTCATCATCGTCGGGACGACCGTTGGCGCCGGTCGCTCCCCGCACGTCATGTACCGACCTGAGCAGATCTCCACGACCCTCGACGACGTCAAGGGCATCGACCCGGTCAAGGACGAGGTGATCAGGTCACTCAACCTCTTCCTTGCGCACAAGGCCTTCGCCAATGACATGGGCGGCACGCCCCGCCGCGGCATCCTCTTCGAAGGGTCACCCGGTACGGGTAAGACCTACCTGGCCAAGGCGATGGCTCGCGAAGCCGGTGTCCCCTTCCTCTTCGTGTCGGCGACGTCGTTTCAGTCGATGTACTACGGCGCCACTGCGCGCAAGATCCGCTCGTACTTCAAGCAGCTGCGCAAGGTCGCACGCGCAGAAGGTGGAGCGATTGGGTTCATCGAGGAGATCGATGCCATCGCAATGTCGCGTGGCGGACTCTCCGCTACTCCGATGCCGCAGTCACTTGCCTCACTTGGCGTTAACGCCTGCGGCGGAATGACGTCGCTGCCCTCCGGCTACGGATCCCCGGCCGGGCTGGTTGCCAGCCCGTCGATCACCAGTGAAGGCGTCGGGGGTGTCGTCAACGAGCTGCTTGTTCAGATGCAGTCCTTCGACGAGCCGACCGGGCTCCAGAAACTCCGGACCAAGTTCGTCGACATGGCCAACCTCTACCTTCCGGCACACCGCCAGCTACGGCGTCCGGAGCCCCCATCGACGAACTTGCTGCTCATCGCGGCGACGAACCGCGCTGACAACCTCGACCCGGCGCTGCTCCGGCCAGGGCGCTTCGATCGGCG